>NZ_JACJRC010000001.1:600000-840777 GCF_014697025.1 Alkalinema sp. FACHB-956
CCATCAAACCATTCGCACTGAGAGACACATCCCGAATCACCGCATTGTGTTGCTTAAGATTGCGGATAAAGGTGCCATCGGATTTCCAAATTTTGACCCAATTATCAGTACCACTGGTAGCAATGTATTCCCCGTTGCGACTACAAGCCACGCCGAGCATAGGATGGTTACCTACTAGGGTTCTCACCAAGGTGCCATCGGCTCGCCAGATTTTTGCAGTCCGATCGCCACTGGCAGAAACAAACAAATTTGATGCTTGGCATAACGCAATATCCCACACCGCATTTTGGTGATCGGTTTGGGTTTTGAGTAGTTTTCCATCCACCGTCCAAAACCGCACCGTGCGATCGACCCCAACCGAAACGAGGTACTGACTATTCGCACTAAAAGCTACCCCCCAAACCGATTTTTGGTTGCCGCGTAGCGTGGCTTTTAAGGTTCCGTCAAGGTGCCAAATTTTAATGGTGCTATCGCCACTGGCGGAGGCCAGCAACTGCCCATTGGGACTGAAGGCGACCCCCCACACGGGGGCTGGATGCCCTTGGATGGTTTTTACCAAGGTGCCATCTACACGCCAAAGGTTGATTGTGCCATCTAAGCCTCCGGTCACGAGGTACTGGCTATCTGGCCCAAAGGCGAGACGATGGATCGTGGCTGAATGAGGCAATGTGTTGAGAAGCGTGCCATCTTGCCGCCAAATTTTGACCGTTTTATCGTTACTACCCGTAGCAATCAACTGTCCGTCGGGACTGATATCTACCGCCAACACGCCCCCTTGGTGTCTCTGTAATTGATTGAATTCGTTAGTGTTATAGATGGCTTGCTGGAGGACGGTCTCTACTTGGGTCTGAATGGCGGGATCGATCGGCCCATCGTTAAGACGTTGCAGCTCTTGGAGCCGTAGCTTTGCCTTAATCGCATCGATCATGGCATCCAGTTGTCGATCGGAGGCAAACAACCCCTGGGAGGAGGAGGCGAGGGCTTTGACTTCGTTCAATTTGGCTTGGTAGGCATTCCCGATCGCTTGGCGGGACTGAAAGAATGCAGTGAGTCCTAAAATCGTGGAAATACAAAGTCCAGTGGTCATCGCTCCTAAAAAAGACTGCTGGAGTTTAGCGGCTTTGGTCACCGCGACTAATTCCGACTCCACAGCCTTAGCTCGGTCTGCTTCGAGGATCTGTTGCATTTCCCAGCGATCGTACTTTTCGCTTGCTGCCAGGAATTGATAATCCAAATCGCTTAAGCTCTGGGTTTGGCTCCATAGCTGGGCATCCATCAACGCTTGGCCGCGCAGCAGCCGAGACTCATCGGTTTGGCCAGAGGCCACCCAGTCACTCAAGGCTTTATCATAGGGGCGCAATTTACTGAGCTGTTGGCAAACCCAGGTGGTTGTGAATACCTGCTGATAAATTGGATTTTTGATCCGAAGGCGATTTTGCCGTTTTTCAACTAACCCCGTCAAAATTAATTCCGTTTCTTCCAGACTGCCTTCGATCGCTTTGCCTGCCACCCCTTGCCTTGGGTTTGTCCCATCCTCAGCGTCCAGAATGTGTTGATACAACCCTAGGAGGCGAGGCGCAGTTTGCGGCGTTTGCAGCAGGCGATCGCGAATGGTTTTCAGATGTTCCGGTTCATCCTGATTTTCCCAACGATCGAGGATTTGGCTTTGCACAACCTCATCTACCCAACGCTGTAAGCATTCATTACAGGAATTGACAGCCGATGCAAGTGTTGCGTCCTGGGAGAAATCCTGCATTGTGATGTAGTCGTAGGTTTTCATCAACTGACATAATTTCTGCGTTAGAAAGGGTTGGCCATTCGTCCAATCTAGGATGCGTTGCAGGATTGTCCCAGGGTCGGCAAATTCTGCTAGCCCTTGGAGTAAAGGATGGCATTCATCGAATTGAAACCCCTGAAGTTCGATCGCTTGACCAATATTAAAGGGCGTCCGCGATTTATCTGTAATTAGCTGACTCGGCGTCGTCACCCCAATCAAGCAAAAGGTGAGCCGTTGGTAATGGGG
Source organism: Alkalinema sp. FACHB-956 (assembly GCF_014697025.1). Classification (NCBI taxonomy): domain Bacteria; kingdom Bacillati; phylum Cyanobacteriota; class Cyanophyceae; order Leptolyngbyales; family Leptolyngbyaceae; genus Alkalinema; species Alkalinema sp. FACHB-956. The sequence continues at coordinate 602,024 of NZ_JACJRC010000001.1, forward strand.
ATTATCTGCCCGATGGTTATAACAATGACGAATCCAGGCAAAGAAATCATCCGTTGGAAAATTCAACCCCAGCACACTGTCAATTTCATCCATAAAAATGACAATGGGGCCATCAATACTGGGCAAAACAATCGTTTCAATTAAATCATTCAGACGAGTAATATTAGACAGGTGCTGCCGTTCCTGCCACCAGGGTGCTAAAGCAAAGGAAATCTGTAAGCGTTTCAGCAAATAAGCCGCGATCGCAGCATACCACTGGTCGATCGTAATGCGCTGTGTGCCAATTTCCGTCAGGTCGATCGTGGCACAATGTACACCCACAGCTTGTAGCCGCAGGGCAGTTTGCAACCGCAGACTGGACTTCCCCATCTGCCTTGCATTAAACACATAGCAGAAATTACACGTTTTCAGAGCATGGAATAAAGTATCATCCGCCTGTCGATACACATAGGTCGAAGCATCTGGAGGAAGACTGCCACCAACTTGATAGGGCATGGGGCTTGCAGAAGATTTTCAATCTATTTATATTAAAAATCATAGGTTGAAAATCAGAGAAATGTTGCTATTTTTGCAAAATTTCCTAGGAAATTGAGATTCAATCAAACTGATACTCAGTTAAACTGATACTCAGTCAATTGATTCAGTCAATTTTATAGTGACAACCCATTGCGAATCCTTGACAACTATTCGATAGATTCACAACGGGTTCGTAACGAGTTCGCGATAGCTTGGGCACTAGTTCGTCTGGAGAGAGGTATCCGATGACGGAGTCCCGATCGAACCCTGCCCCGCTTCCGGCAGCGCACCCTTCATTTGGTTCAGCCAGTTGGTTAAATGTTCCAATTGCTGATCCGCTTTCAGCGTCCCTAACCCCCGCACAGTCACCTTCCCAGGCTGATAGACAAAGCGGCTGTGCAAATGATTCGGTAAATTCTCCTTGAGCAAATTCCAAGCCGGTTCTTCCATCGGCGTTTCCAACACCACATGTTGTTTACCTTCCGGTTTAATGCGGGAGAACCCAAGGGTGCGGGCAATTTGTTTCAGTTCCATCACCCGCAACAACTGTTGAGCCGCAACGGGAATTTGCCCATAGCGATCGACCCAATCAGCCGCAATTTCTGCCAGTTCTTTCTTACCCGCCGCCGTGGACACCGCTCGATAAGCGGCCATTTTTTGATCCGCATCGGCAATGTAATCCGCAGGAATAAACGCCGTCAGGCTGAGGTCAATCTGCGTATCATCAACCTTAGGAATTTCCTGCCCGCGAATTTCCCGAATGGCTTCATCCAGCATTTCCATATACAGGTCAAAGCCGATCGCATCCATTTGTCCCGACTGTTCCGCCCCCAGCAGGTTACCCACCCCGCGAATTTCCATATCCCGCATCGCCAATTGGTAGCCCGACCCCAGCTGTGTGTATTCCTGGAGTGCCCGGAGCCGTTGGCGCGCGGTATCGGTCAGTTCCTTCTGGCGGGGATAGAACAGCCAAGCATGGGCTTGAATTCCGGCCCGTCCCACCCGGCCCCGCAACTGATACAACTGCGCCAAGCCAAATAGTTGGGCATCTTCAATCAAAATCGTATTGACACGGGGAATATCCAGCCCCGATTCCACGATCGTTGTACACACCAGAATATCCGCCTCCGCTTGGCTAAAAGCCAGCATCGTCGCTTCCAATTCCGCATCCATCATTTGCCCATGGGCGATCGCGATGCGGGCACTGGGAATCATTTCGCGAATTTTAGCGGAAATTTCCTCAATCCCTTCAATACGCGGCACAACATAAAAAATTTGGCCACCCCGATCGAGTTCCTGGCGCAGGGCCGATCGAATAATTTCCGGATCGTAGGGAGACAGATGGGTTTTAATCGGACGCCGGGAAGGCGGTGGTGTGGTAATGAGGCTCATCTCCCGCACACCAGAGAGTGACATATACAGGGTTCTAGGAATCGGCGTTGCACTCAGCGTTAAGACATCAATCTGGGTTCGCAGTGATTTAATTTTTTCCTTTTGATTGACTCCAAACCGTTGTTCTTCATCAATCACCAGCAATCCTAAATCTCTAAACCCAACATTTTTCCCCAGCAACTGATGGGTACCAACCACGATATCCATTTCGCCCGTACCCATGCGTTGGATAATGTCCTTCTTCTCGTTGGTGGTCTTGAAGCGGTTGAGCAAGCCAATTTTTATCGGATAGGGCGCAAACCGTTCCTTCAGGGTGTGGTAATGCTGTTGGGTCAAAATCGTTGTAGGAGCCAACAGCGCCACCTGTTTACCGGACGTAACCGCTTTGAAAATAGCTCGAATAGCCACTTCCGTTTTGCCAAAACCGACATCCCCGCAGACCAAGCGATCCATCGGTCGATCGCTTTCCATGTCCTGCTTAACATCCTGCACCGCTTTGAGCTGATCCGGCGTAGGCTGGTAGGGGAAAGATTCCTCCATTTCCAATTGCCAAGGGCTATCATCCGGGTAGGCAAAGCCCTGCTGTTGGGCTCGCTGGGCGTAGAGTTGCAGCAAGTCCACCGCCACTTTCTTGATGGCCTTCTTAACTTTGCTCTTAGTTTTCTCCCAGGCTTTGCTGGACATTTTATTCAATTCCGGTTTACGATCACCCGCTGGCCGGAATCGCGATAACGCACCGACTTGGTCTGCCGCAACCCGCAGCGTACCATCGGCGTATTGCAACACGAGATATTCCCGTGTCTCACCATTGATCGTCAGGCTTTCCAGTTTGATAAATTTACCAATCCCGTGGTTCTTATGCACCACATAATCATTGGGTTGTAATTTATTCGGATCAACCTGTTTCGAGGTAGCCTGTCGGCGTTTGCGAATATAAGTCGGTGTGGTTAACGTATGTTGCCCAAAGAATTCCCGATCGGTCACCACCACCGCCCGAAACGTCGGCAAAATAAAGCCTTCCAGTTCTGCCAAACCGGAATATTTCAGCCCGATCGGGGTGCGATAGGTAATCAGTTTATCGATCGCGGGAAAGTCCTTGGGATTGGGAATAAACTGAGCCGGACAGTCGTGTTCCTGTAGCAATGCGACCGATCGTGAGGGTTGCGCTGAAACCAACCAAATAGCAAACCCTTTCTCCCGTTCTCCCCGCAGAATTTCCGCCAGTTTGCCAAATTGGTGGGGTACCGCCGGAATCGGACGACTGGAGAGATTCAAACCACTGTTGACTTCCGCAATTTCCGTTAGGTAAATGCGATCGAAAATTTCCGTTTGCGCGATCGTCTCTGTGAAATGGCGATGGGTCGCAGGCATAGCCTCGGGTTGACCTAGCTCGTCCCAATGTTCCTGCACATGCTCGAACCAGCGTTCGCTATGGGCCGCAGCCATTTCCACTTCATCCAGGGCAATGATCGTGCTATCCGGGAGATAATCCAGTAAGGAAGCGGGTTGTTCAAAAGCAAGGCCCAAAAAGCGGCGCAATCCTTCGATCGGGATGCCTTGTTCCAGCTGTTCCCAATCCTCTTCATTCAAATAGGTTTGCAACAACCGACAGTTCTCATCGGAAAGCGCAGTTTGAATAATCGGACTAAAACTGGTGGGCGTGAGAACTAAACGATCGAGGCGATCGAGCGATCGTTGCGTAGCCGGATCAAATTCCCGCAATTGCTCCAATTCATCACCGAATAAATCCAAGCGCACGGGCAATTCTGCGGACACCGGAAACACATCAATAATGTCCCCCCGTTGGCTCCACTGCCCTTCACTTTCCACGAGCGCAACTTTTTCATAACCCAATCGTGCCAATTGTCGTCCCAGTATTGACGATTTGATTTCTGCACCTTTCTCCACAGTAATGCTGTAAGGCGCAAAAGCCTCTACCGGCGGCAAGTGGGGTTGCAATGCCCGTTCCGTTGTGACGATCGCAAAGCGAGAAGCATTGTTTGCGGTTTCGGGACTGTTGGCGATCGTAGTTGCACGAGCCACTAAATCCGCAATCACCTGTAACTGTCCCCAGACCATTTCCGCTTCGGGGTCAAAGGGTTCGTAGGGCGACGTTTCGGAGGTGGGATAGAAGTGCACCGTTTGCCAACCCATAGCTTCCAATTGGGCCGCCCAACGTCCCGCCTCTTCCAGCGTGGCAGTAATGACGAGCAAAGGACGATTAGCAGCCTGCGCCAAGGTGGAACTAACAATGCCCTTGGGTAGCCGTGCCAGTCCAGATAAATGGAGAACCTGCTGTTGCGCCAGTTTGCTTAACAGTTCTCCAGTAATGGGGAGTTTGCCAAGGGTGCGAGTTACCGATGAGAAAGCCATACGTTATAGCCGAAGGTCAACAGCAGAATAGTTTCTGATCTTGACATAGTTTTGACCGATCGGGGATGGGAACCCCAATGTTTTCAGACTGTAAACCGCCATCCCCACCCTGGGTCACAGAAAACCCTGTCATACTTAAAATAGGGCAACTCAGGTCTGGTGTAGCAAGGAAGGTTTGAAGCGACTGGTTAGAAAATTGGCAGTCAACTCAGCAGTACTGTATTGGAGGCTTGGTTCATGACGATGACGACTTCTTCTGTACAAGGGAAAAGTAACTCAACCCAAAAACTCACGCTAGAGGATTTTCTGAACTACCACGATGGCACAGATAACCGTTACGAATTGGTGGATGGGGAGCTAAAGCTGATGTCTCTAGGATCGACGAAACATAGCAAAATTATTCGCTTCTTAGACCGAACATTAGAGGCTGAGATTGCTCGATCGCAACAACCTTGGATCGTCTTAGCAAGCTTGATGGGGGTTCAATCACCCCGAGGTCGTCGCTGGGATACTTGCCGGATTCCTGATCTGATGATTATGTCAGTGCAGCAATATGATGAAATGACCGATCTCCAAGCGGTAATTCCCCTCGATCAACCGTCTCCCTTGTTAGTCGTTGAAGTGGTCAGCGAATCTACCAAGTCCGAGGATTACCGATCGAAACATGCAGAATATTGTGTGCTGGAAATTGCGGAATATTGGATTGTTGATCCGATCGCCCAGCAGGTCACGGTTTGCGTCTTTGAGGACGGTGGCTACACGGATTATGTTTTTGCGGGGGATGCGGTCATTGTCTCGGCATTGTTGCCAGCATTGCAATTAACAGTCGCCCAAGTGTTAGCTGGTTAACGGTCAAGCCTCCAAACTTAGGGTAATGATGGGATGGGGCATGATGCAATGGCAGGAATTTGATCGCAAGGGCTTGATCGCAAGGGCTTGATCGTAAGGGTTCGATCGTAGGGTGAGGATTGCCATGGCTACCTTAATTTTGATTCGTCACGGCCAAAGCACTTGGAACGCCGCGAATAAATTTACCGGCTGGGTCGATGTCCCCCTGAGCAAACTGGGACGGTTAGAAGCCACCCAAGCCGCCTATAAACTACGCCAGTACAAAATTGATATTTGTTTCACCAGCTTATTGATCCGCGCGATCGAAACCGCCGTCATTTGCTTGACGGAATACCCCGAAGTTTGCGCAGGCAAAAGTCCCATCCTCAAACACGAGGCTGACGATCCCGATTGGCACGGCTGGAACCAGTATGAGGGCAATCCAGCGGATGAGTTGCCCATTTTTCCCAGTGCAGCCTTGGATGAACGCTACTACGGTACCCTGCAAGGCTTGAACAAAGCCGAAACGATCGAGAAATATGGAGTCGATCAGGTCAACACTTGGCGACGATCGTTTGCCACCCGTCCCCCGTCAGGCGAAAGCTTGCAAGACACCCTGGAACGCACCCTACCCTATTTCCAATCCCGTATCCTAGCCCACCTCACGCAGGGCGAAAATGTGCTGGTTGCAGCCCATGGGAATTCCCTCCGATCGATCATCATGAATCTCGATCGTTTAGATGAAACCGCTGTCACCGGTTTAGAACTGGCAACAGGGATTCCAATCGTCTATGAAATCGATCAGACGGGCCATGTGACGCATAAAACCGTCTTGACCTAATACAGCCTTGACCTAATACAGTCTTGACCTAATACAGCCGACTGAGTACAAACTCACAGAGGTTGAGCAATGCTTCCTTCGACTCCGATGCAGGAATCTCATTCAAACAGGCCATTGCAGCCTTGGCATTGTACTGCGCCAATTCCCGCGATCGGGCAATGCCATCGCTCGCGTTGACTAAATCAAGGGCCTGCTCTAGATCACCCTCTTCCGAAAATTCCCGCTCAATCAGCGTTTTCAGATAGGGCTTTTGTTCCATCGCAAACAGTACCGGAGCCGTCAAATTACCACTGCGCAGATCGGAACCCGCTGGCTTGCCTAGCCCTTCCGTCGAAGCGGTGAAATCCAGGATATCGTCCACAATCTGGAAGGCCAATCCCCAATGCTTGCCATAGTGGTAGAAGTTTTCCGCCTCTGCACTGGCGCGATCGCTCAAAATAGCAGCAGCCTTGGCACTGTTGGCAATCAGTGACGCCGTCTTGTAGTAGCTCTTTTGCAGATAGGTATCGAGGTCTAACTCCGTATCAAAGCGGTTCAACCCCTGCTGAATTTCGCCCTCGGCAAAGTCTTTAATCACTTCCGAGAGTAATTTCACCACTTCCAGATTATCCAGATTAGCCAAGTACCAGGAAGACTGGGCAAAGAGGAAATCCCCTGCGAGAACTGCAATCCGAGTCCCAAAGTTGGCATGTACCGTTGGAATCCCCCGTCGCAATTCCGACTCATCCACCACATCGTCATGGACAAGGCTAGCGGTATGGATCATTTCAGTGATTTCAGCTAACCGACGGTGGCGTTGGGTAATCTCTTGATTCCCCCGAGTTGCTCGAGAGACAAGGAGCACGATCGCGGGTCTTACCCGTTTCCCGCCTGCCCCAAACAAATGTTCCGCTGCCGCGTAGAGAATCGGATGCTGCGCACCAATCAACTGCTTCAAGTTCTCTGTCATGACAGAGAGGTCGGCTTCAACTGGGGCAAAAAGGGAGGCTACGGAAGTCATGAGTGCGAACCAGTGATGGCTAAAGGTTAAGAAACTTTACAGGTTCTGTAACTATTCTAAGCGATGGGGCAAGTCCATGGAATAGGGCGAGTCAGTTTGGAAAAATTTTCTAGAAAAAAATCTAAAAATTTTGAATTGTGGCTCAGTTTACACCACAATCCCCAAAAGCTTGTGCTACGCTAGATTCAAAGCATTCAACAACTGCATAGCTGACTGGAAAAATCAGGACAGCAGGGGCGCTTAGGTCAAAGCGGGTTTCGACCTTAAAACGGCTAGTGTCACGGCTAGAATTATTGCGATCGAGGTTTTTGCAGCAGAAATTGATGAATGTCAATTTCTTAAGCCACCCCAAGATTTCAGTGGGATTGTCCTGAACCGATCAAAGAGTTTGCGAAGCAACCCGTTTCGCGGTGAAAGACTCTTGACAGCAGTGACTGGAGTTGCTGGCTAGGCTCATGGAGCTTCTTTTCAATCGAGAGGAGGTTCTATGGGGCTATCTGCTATGCTCCGTAGCGACCTTGGATTGATACAGTGCTCGCCCTGTTGGATCTGATCGAGTTAGCTATTGCGGTTTGGCGAATTTTTCGACTCTAGCGACATGGACACATCGTCAGCATCTTTGCCATGGGATTTTTGCCCCTGGAAAAGTAACTGACCTTGTTTTGCATACTTTTTTGCCGATCTTTCAGATCCCGTTTGGCTTCTTTCCGCTTCTCCTCCCACACGTTATACCAGGTACTGCCATGATCGATCGTGTTCCGGTGCTAATTCCTCTGCTTGCTGCGGGCTACCTGTTGCTAGTCTATGGCCTGTTGACCGTAGTGCAGCGAAGACGAGTGTAAGTTGAGGGGGCTCAGCCCTCTTGACTAACGGTGTGAAATGGGGAGCGATCGTAAATATAGGCTTTCGGGCGGCTCAGTCTCCTTTGCTATCTGCGCAATTGTCTGAGTAATGATCTTTGTCTGAGTGATGATTCTGTTGTAAGGACTCGTGTCATTGCCGACGCAATTTTAGCCGATGTCATCGTAATAGGCTGGGGAATAGTCTAGCGATGCAATAGTCTAGCGATGCAATAGTCTGGCGATACTTATATATAGTCTAGCGATCGAAAAAGGCTAGGGCTTAATTTTGCCTTCCTTGATCAGCGCTTGATAAATATAAGTCGCTGCATCCGCACGGGTCGCCGGTTGATTCGGGGTCAGAGTGTTTTGGGACGTTCTCAACAGTCCTGCTGCTTCTGCTGCGGCAACTTTAGGAATCGCCCACTTGGGAATGTCCTGAACGTCACGGTACTTAGCAAGCACTTGCATTGGATCACCAGAAGGCGTTAAACCAAGCCCCGTAACGATCGCCACCAACATTTGAACCCGAGGAATCAGTTGATCGGGTTTGAATTGCTGTTTGGGATACCCGGTCATGAATCCCGCTTGGATGGATTCATCGATCGCAGTCGCTGCCCAATAATCTGGCTTGATATCTTGAAATTGAATCGCAGGCTTAGTTTTAGCTTTTTCAAACGCTTTTCCCAGAATCCCCGCAAATTCTGCGCGGGTAATGGGCTTATTGGGCTGAAAGCTACCATCCTTAAAGCCATCCAAAATCCCTCGACTGGAGAGGGCCGCAATCGGCTGCCTTGCCCAAAAGGTTTCGGGCACATCGGTAAAGGCTTTGGGTTTACCTGGGTTTTCTAAGCTAGGAACCAGCGTCGTCGCCGTTGGGGCTGCGGAGGGTTGAGGGGCAGAACTCGCGATCGCCTGAGGCGCATTGCCGAGTTGCCCATTGGCTAGCGGGTTGACTCCACTGTTCGAGATCCCAGCGGTTGGCGTCTGGGAATCAATCTCTGGACGGCGAGCTTGGGAGGATGCATCTTCGGTCGCAGGAGCCGTTGGGTCGATCGCGGCATTGGCATTTGCAGGCGGCTGAGTTGCACTGGGGGGCGATGAATTGATCGCAGACTCAGCTGAATTGCCCGTTGCGTTATCAGGCGCAGTCCCGTTGGCAAAAGGTGCGCCAGAAGTCAGGGCAGCAAAATCGATCGGGGATTGTTTCTGGTAAATGATCCAGAAAAAGATCGACCCAATCCCGACTAAAGCAACAAACAGTGCAATCAGTTCGTCCGATGTGAGGCGCTGACGATCGGTTGCTGGTGGAACATCGGTCTTGTCTGGCGGATTGGATGTTGGATTTTCTGTTGGGGGTAAATCAGTCATAGCTCAAACCACAAACCTGACAAACTGAAAACCTGACAAACTGAATTCGGGAACAGAATTGCATTGAATGAACGGCGTCTAGCAAACCGCTATTATTCAGCGAACCGTTATCCAGCAGCCCCTTCAAGGACTCCTACGAAATAGGCAAACCGTAGACTGGTAAAACAACCGGGATGGTGACTATCCTAAACGACCATCCTGTTTATCAAGCAGATTGTGCGGAAACTGTTAATAATTGAGCCAAATCAACGCATCCCCAACTACAACCGTCAATCTTGATCTAAACGGGATTGAGCAACGTTGAGGCGGGGGGAGGCCACAGGACGGGATAGAGCAGGTTAGGATGTAAATAAATCTTTATCTGATTGCAGTGTGGTTTATGGCGATCGCGACTTCCCGCTCTTCTATGCGCTATCCCCAACGGACGCTCGATCGAGCAGAACGGGCCGTCCGCTGTGCACCCTTTCGGTTATCGCTCTACCAGACCATGATTATCCGCAGTGTTGATCTAGCGGAAATCAGTGGACGATCGGGGGTTGACCATGGCTATGTGCGTAAACCCATGACGGAATTATTAGTCGAAGCCGAACTGTTGTGGCTGATTCAAGTGGGACTGCTGCGTCGCGAAGTCGATGGCCAAGGCTTAACCAATAGTTTCCGGGTGACCCCCCTCGGACGCCAACTCGTAGACAAGTGGCATAATTTGGGCAAAGTAGAGCTATCAGCCACTTTCCGCGATCGCCTATACAATGCAGTGAGTCGCTGGCTGAGACTCCCCTTCTAAGGCATTGATTCCTTCTGTTGATTCCTTCTAAGGGTTGGACTGTCTGCCACCTTCACAGTTTCCCGGAGATGCGTTCATGAAAGCCATCATGGTTGTGGGCACAACGTCCCATGCAGGCAAATCACTCATTACAACGGCTCTATGCCGCATCTTAGCCCGACGGGGTTGGCGCGTTGCCCCGTTTAAAGGCCAAAACATGGCCCTCAATTCCTATGTCACGGCGGGCGGAGGGGAAATTGGCCATGCCCAAGCCGTACAAGCCTGGGCAGCGGGAACCAATCCTTGGGTGGAAATGAATCCCATTTTGCTCAAGCCCCAAGGCGACATGACCTCGCAAGTCATCCTCAAGGGCAAAGCTGTGGGTCGGGTCAGTGCAGCCGATTATTATGAGCAGTTTTTTGACACGGGTTGGCAGGCGATCGAAGAGTCTCTGCGGCGATTATCCGAAGAGTTTGATTTTCTGGTTTGCGAAGGGGCAGGCAGTCCAGCGGAAATTAACCTCAAGCACCGCGACCTGACGAACATGCGGGTCGCCAAATACCTTCAGGCACCCACATTACTCGTGGCCGATATCGATCGGGGTGGGGTCTTTGCCCATATTGTTGGCACATTGGAACTACTGGATCCCGATGAACGAGATCTCATTACGGGGTTTGTGATTAATAAATTCCGAGGTCATCGAGAATTATTGCAACCTGGAATTGATTGGTTAGAACAACGCACCGGAATTCCGGTAGTCGGGGTCATTCCTTGGTTAGAGGAAGCTTTTCCTGCCGAAGATTCCCTCAGCTTGTTCGATCGACGGCAAAGTCCCAACAAAAATGACATTAATATTACGGTGATTCGGTTACCCCGAATTTCCAATTTCACGGATTTCGATCCCCTGGAATCGGAACCCTCGGTCACTGTTCGCTATGTGGGCCTGAAAGGCACCCTCGGCCATCCCGATGCAGTCATCCTACCCGGTTCAAAAACCACGATCCCCGATCTGATTGCGCTGCACAAGTCCGGCATGATTGAGCAAATTCAAGAATATGTGGCCGCAGGCGGAACAGTGATGGGCATTTGCGGTGGCTACCAAATGATGGGTCGCGTCCTAGCCGATCCGGAAGGGGTGGAAGGTCAGGAAGGACGATTCCCGGGATTAAAACTTTTGCCGCTGAAAACGGTGATTGCGGGCCAAAAGATTGCTCGGCAACGCAATGTCACGTCCAACTATCCCCAAGAAGGGCTCCCGGTGATTGGCTACGAAATCCACCAAGGCCGCACGCGGGTGATTGAAGAAGAGCAGGATAAAGTCAGTGCGTTGTTTGATGATGCCAATCTGGGCTTAGTGGATGAAACCCAGTCGATTTGGGGTACCTACCTGCACGGCATTTTTGACAATGGCTCTTGGCGACGGGCTTGGTTAAATCGTCTGCGGTTGCAACGGGGACTGCGATCGCTCCCCACGGGCGTTCCCAATTACCGGGAACAGCGGGAAGCCTACCTCGATCGTCTCGCCGACGCGATCGAGCCACACCTGAACCTCAAGCCGTTCCTGAAGTAAGTTCTGCAAGTCAATTCTGTCCAGCTAGGCTTGCCAAGAATTCGGGTCGTTAACGAGTTGAACCGATCGTTAGTGCTGGGATCAAACCATCGCAGCGATCGGATAACCAGACCCAGGCAAACAAACCTACCAAATCAAACAAGCCTACAAAAAAAGAAGCGCACAAGCCAAACCTTTGTGCGCTTTGTATCCCTAACCCTTTCGGTGCAACGTACCCGTTTGTCCTTAACTTTTACAGTAAGGGGGATTTGCGAGAAATCGCCCTCCGTTTAGACTGTCTTTAGATTTGCCTTTATTTTTACGTTATGGCTGTACGTGTTCATTTCCTTCCAGACAATGTCACTGTTGACGCAGAGGTAGGGGAGTCGCTGTTAAAAGTCGCGGCACGGGCGGATGTTTTGATTCCGACGGGGTGTCTGATGGGATCCTGCCATGCCTGCGAGGTGGAAATGGCGGGCGAAGATGTCCGCAGTTGCATTACCGCCATTCCTCCCGGCCAAGATGAAATCACAATTAACTTGTTCAGCGATCCCTCTTGGTAACCCACGGTGATCAGCACCAGCCTTAAAATTTAGCTGGAGATATTTCATGATGATTCACAAGACTCAAAATCCAGGCAGTATCTTCATCGGATAGCTTCGGAGACAAGGACTGCTGATAATTAATTGCCAATTCCAGCCGCGCCTTATCGTATACCCGATGTAACAAGGGCTGTAATGCTAGTGGAACAGTGGCATCGGCATTGAGCGGTATCGCAATTTCAGGAATGACTTGGCGCAAATTAAACGCATACAATTGCGCTTTAGGCCGATGCTCACTAGCACTCACCAAAATTCGATAATCTGACTCAACGGCCCCGGTCATCGGCATCGCTTCGCCACCTCGCAATAAATCAATCTCTACCAAATGAGTTTGACTCAGCATGATTTGACGACGCTTTTGTAAATAGGCTTCTCGTCCAACCTTAGACCGTTTATTCTTCGGGGATAGTAGTTCAATCACGGTGACGACTCTTCCCGTTGCTACTTCCCGAATTTCTAAGTACCGCTCCTGCACTGTTTCTTCTAAGGGAATTTCCACCGTAATCGGCGTATCCAACACCGCATCCAACACCGCAGTCGTTACTGTCTTCACAGTGGGCGGAGCCATCACAGAGACATCGGGTATCCCAATTAAGACCGTCTCATCCCCCTGATCCAGATAAACCCGTTTTTCCACTGCGACGCGATAATCCCGGCTCAGGTCATCATCCAACGCATCCGCAATCGCAACAATCATCCGGCTATGGAATTCTGACCATAGCTCTGGGGCTTCGAGAAAAGGATTCATGCCAGGTAGCGGGGAAGGCATAGCACAGTACTCGGCAACTGGACTGGCTCAATTGTAGCGTTTGTTGAAAATGCCTAGGGCAGGGTGATGGTCGATCGCCCTGCCCTAGCTCACTCCAAAATTGACTATTCAATTTAATCTTGTACCCGTGACAGGCGTGAACCCGATTCCACCAAGCGATCGACCCAGGCTTCGAAATGCTTCCGGTTAGTCGCCCGTTCAGCAGGATCCGCCGTATCCCAAGGATGGGGAGCCAACCCCAAAATCGCAGCACTGGTGACGCAGAACATAGATTTCTGGAAGCTCTGAATCGCCTTTACCGAGAGATCGCTTTCGCCCCGCCCAAAGGTTTTGTGATACTCCAAAAGATAGGGCGGCAAATGGCGAATCATATCCTTCGCGAGCAACGTGGGTGGAATGCCCGCCCCCCCTGCCGGAATCGGATCGGCATACAACGCGCCATAGACAAAATCCCCCTGATCCGACGGGACTTGCTGGGCTTGGGCATTGTAGGACAAGGTACCCATGAAGGGCAGCGATCGGTAAAACACCGCTTCTACGTAGGGAATGGCCGTATCTACCAGAAAAGTGAGCCCAACCGATTTAGGAATAATGTCGTAGGCTTTGCCCTTAATATTCACCGTGTAGGTAATAGGCGTTGCAGCATCGGCGACCAACCCATCTTTGACATGGTGAACGACATCGGGAATGGACTTGATTTCTCCCCGATAGTAGCGATCGGCCAAAGTCAAGAACATCCGACTCATAATTTCCCAGAACTGCCCCAAAGCTCGGTAGTAGCACATTTGCCGCACCTGCTCCAGGAGAAACTCCGGTGAGAGTTTATTAAAGCCTTGGACAATGAAATTCCCCGCTGTCTTGGCCGCGATCGCTTGATTCGCCCGTTCGATAAATTCTGGACTATCCAAATAGGCATCCAAGCCACCGCCCCCATGCCACAGCATCGCCTTCATGCAATACTCAGAAAATTCATAGTTAATGCGATCGTGCCACCAATGCTTCAATAATCGCGGCAAGGTCACATCCCCATTCATGTATTTGAAAAAGGGAAACAACACCAGAAATTGCTGATCGGCGATGTAGCGCAGATTAATTTCGTAGGCATTCAGCACACGGCCATAGCTTTCCAAAATCCCCACCACTTCGAGCAGATTGGTGGGGCTATCCGGCAGCATCGATTGTCCTTGTTCCAGCCGTTGAATCACAGCTTCAAAGGGATGGGGTGTGGCAGGGGAAACGACAGTGGTCATAGTAACAGGCAGAGAAGGGTGTGTTGGGTCTTGAGATGGGCCTGCCAATGGGGTATACCCCACTGGTTCAACCGCTAGTCAATCAATAACGAGTCAGGTGCCGACAGCGCAGCCGCTTTCGGTAGAGCCATTCGGTTGGCGACGATCGTGGCATCGTTGCCCATGGCGGTAATGGTTGTTTCTGTCCATCGCACCATCCAAGAAGGTTGCAGACCCAGCAGAACAATTACCAACCCTAGAACAATCCCAGGAATACGTTCTCCCCAAGAGACGGCGGGCAAGTTCGTAAATTCTTCCGGCAGACGACCGAAGAAGGTGCGGTTGACCAACAGGAGAAAATACACCGCCGTTAATCCCGTACCCACCATGCAGAGTAAAGTTTGGACAGGATAGGCTGCAAAACTGCCTCGGAAAATCAAAAATTCCGAAATAAAGCCCACCATTCCAGGCATTCCAGCACTGGCCATCACACCCAGCACCATCAAACTCCCAATGAGCGGTAACCCCCGTTCCGGATTCAAGAGTCCCTTCAGTACCGTAATGTCGCGGGTTTTCGTCTTTTTGTAAACAACACCCACCAGGAGAAACAGGAGACCGGAAATCAAACCATGGGCCACCATTTGGAATACGGTTCCGATCAGAGCTACGGGAGTCGCTGCCGCCGCTGCGAGTAAAACAAACCCCATATGACCGATCGAGCTATAGGCCACCATCTTTTTCATGTCGGTTTGGGCGATCGCGGCCAAGGTGCCAAACAACACACTAACCACAGCCCACCAAGCCAGATAGGGAGATAGCACTGCCCATGCTTCCGGGAATAAACCTAGGCCAAACCGCAGCAACCCATAGGTACCCAGTTTCAACAACACCCCTGCCAACAAGACAGAAATCGGCGTAGAAGCCTCTACGTGGGCATCCGGCAGCCAAGTGTGGAAAGGAAACAGGGGGATTTTGATACCAAAGCCAACAATAATCGCCCCCAACAACAGCAACTGGGCGGTCATGGGCAACCCTTGGCTGATCAGCGGATTGTATTCAAAGGACGGCGCATGGCTCAACCAGGTCAGCCCCAAAAATCCGGCCAAAACCAGGATTCCAGAAATGGCGGTGTAGATCAGAAACTTAGTCCCCGCATAGGCCCGCCGTTCGCCCCCCCAAATACTGATCAGCAGATAGAGGGGAATCAATTCCAGTTCATAGAACAGGAAGAACAGCAACAAGTTATGGGAAAGAAATGCCCCGGCCACCCCTGCATTAATCAATAACACCAAGGGATAGTACAGTCTTGCCCGGAGAATATCTGAGGGCGAGATGTAAACCGCCACAACCGTCAGGACGGCGTTCAGAATCACCAACAGCAGGGACAATCCATCTAGCCCAAGCCGATAGGAAAGCCCTAGATCCTCCAACCAGGGTAAGTTTTCCAAAAATTGCAGATCCGCCAAGCTGGGATCGAACTGTCCCATCAAAACCCCAGACAAGAGGCAGGGAATGGAGCTGATGGCTAGGGTCACCCACCGCAATTTTTGGCTCTCTAGGGGAAGTAAACCGATAATAATTGCCCCGAGAATGGGTATCCAGATGAGTGCACTTAGCATAGGCGGAAACCTGAGGAAACGAAAATGGATGAGCTGTTGAGAAAATTCAGAACAAGGCCCCAAACTGGCTAAAGTCAAAACAAGGCAACTACAAGCCGGGTACAGGCCATCCGGTCAGAGTGATTTTTGACCAAGATAGAAATAGGCCAATCAAGGCAATGCCTAATAGGATGGTGAGCATATAAGCCTGCGATCGTCCTGAAGCACTGTATTTCAAGCTCTCTCCCCCAAAAATGGAAGCCAGACCGATTAAATTGACAAACCCATCAACGATGTATTTATCAAACCAAGAGGTGAACTGAGACAGCGTACTGACGGCCCAAACCACTGTGATTTTGTAGAACTTGTCCACATAGAAATCGTAGGCTAACAAATCCTGTAAAAACCGCACCGGCGCTTGAATCGATCGCATCCAGGCATGCTCTAACTTGAGGGCGCTCCCGATCGCAACCCCAACCACGCCCGAGAGGGTGAGGAGGCCAGCAGCCCCGTAGTTGACATCGCTGGGATCAGGCAGCAATTCTAGCTTTTGCATCACTAAGGGCAACAGGAGCGTTGCAACACTCAGAGTGACCATGGGCACCGCCATCGACCAAGGCACCTCTGGGGCACGGCGCGTTTTGGGGCGTGCTTCGCCTAGGAAAACGAGTCGGAAGACGCGCACTAGGTTAATGGTCGTCAGAACGTTCACCAGCAGGATGACGCCGACAATCCAAGCCCCATCGTTCCAAAAGGTTTCTACCCCACGCAACATAGCCCAGTAAGTCGCTAGCGGAAAGAGCCCAATCAGCCCGAGGGATCCAACACTAAAGGCCAGGGTGGTAGCGGGCATTTTACGAGCCAGTCCACCCAGTTCAGTAATATCCTGACAACTTGTGGTAGCAATAATCGAGCCAATACTCATGAAGAGGAGAGCTTTGGCGATCGCGTGGGTAAACAGAAGAATCAACGCAAAGTCCGTCCACTGCATTCCCACTGCAATAAAGACCAGTCCCAAAAATGCACTGGTGGAGTGAGCCAAAGCTCGTTTGATGTCAATTTGAGCCAGAGCCACCAAAGAAGCCCCGATCGCAGTCATGGTTCCCAGGGTCAACAAGGCCACCTGAGTTACCGGGGACATCGTGAGCACCGGTTGTAGCTTAATCAACACATAGGCTCCACAGCCCACCACCACCGAGTTTCGTAGAATCGAGGCAGGGTTGGGGCCTTCCATGGCTTCATCCAACCACAGGTGCAACGGAAACTGCGCACATTTCCCGGTGGGCCCCGCCATGAGGGCTAGTCCTAAGGCTCCAGCGGCGATCGGAGTGAGACCGGAGTTTTCAGACCAGCGATAAATATCCTCAAAGTTGAGACTGCCAGAAAAGACAGCCAGACTCACCACCCCCATCAGTAACAAAACATCGCCAACCCGTTTGGTCAAAAAGGCATCGCGCGCTGCAGTCACCACCAAGGGCTGGGCATACCAAAACCCAACCAAAAGGTACGTGGACAGGGTCAGCATTTCCAACAACGCATAGGTCAGAAAGAGGGAGTCACTAATCACCAGCCCACTCATGGCTGCTTCAAAAAACCCCATGAGGCTATAGAAGCGACCCAAGGCCCAATCCTTTTCTAAATACCCAATGGCATAGACTTGGGCCAACAGACTCAGGAGGGTGATGGTTTCCATCGCCCCTACACTAATCGAGTCTAAATGGACATGGAAGGTTAAATTAAAGTCAGCCGCTTGGAACCAGGGCAGCACGAGTTGTTGAGGTGGCTGATCCCAAACTGCGTTAAAAACAAACAGCCCATGCACAAAGGCAAGCAGCGTTGTCACAATGTTTATATAAGCGGCTGGCCGTTGCCCGCTGTTTCGGATAATACCGGTAGACCAAGGCAAGGTAAGCAATGCGCCGATCAGTCCGTAGATTGGAATCAGCCAGCTGGTCTCAATGAGAAATTGATGCATCTAACTGCCCTTGGCGAGTCGTGATTTCTTCGGTGAGTTGAAAAGCCCTACTGCAATCCTTCAAAGTTAAGCAACGCAGCGAGCAACCATTAAACCGTTCTGACCATTGAACCAACTAAATACTTTCAATCCCAGAACGTGATAGATCTAACCATCACCTTACCGCCTGCCCCTGCGAAAGTAAAACGTCAAAACGGTTCAGGCAGGCTGGATAGAGGCGGAAAGTTGGCTGGAGATAGCTTTCCTGAAACTTAGACAAAAATCTTATCAAGACTATAACTTTTCTTCTATCAATCTGTCCCGATCGATTGTTATTTACCCAGGTCACAGAGACGTTGTTGCGGTCGCGCAGCTTGTCCGCCCTCAGAGCCGCGATCGCCCGTCAGTTTCGGGCCATTTCACCCATCCTTGCCTGGGTACAGGTTGCCTTCTGGACGGCAGAACCCGTTGCACAAGACATTCCCATCGCCCCATGCCATCCCCCAGCGCTCGATCGTGATCCAGACCTGGGAATTAATCAGCGGATTTAATGCGCGAGATTTACAACTATCATCGAACTTTATATTGCCAAGGGGTTCCCACCCATCTATTCTTAATAGGAGCAAGATTGAAACTTAAGACAAAATTCAACATCGTGGTTCTTCCCGTGGGATTTTGTCGCTTCAGTAAGCACCTCGGTGCCGATTACGAACTGATTGGAAGGGAGTTATTACGATGGCTATTGCAGTTGGAATGATTGAAACCTTGGGTTTCCCCGCCGTGGTGGAAGCCGCAGACGCAATGGTAAAAGCGGCTCGCGTGACCCTGGTTGGCTACGAAAAGATTGGTTCTGGCCGTGTAACCGTGATTGTTCGCGGTGATGTCTCTGAAGTGCAAGCTTCGGTTGCTGCTGGGATTGAAAACGTGAAGCGTGTGAACGGTGGTCAAGTCCTGTCTACCCACATCATCGCTCGTCCCCACGAAAACCTGGAATACGTTCTGCCCATTCGCTACACCGAAGCGGTGGAACCCTTTCGTGAGAGCGTAAGTGGTATCCGTCCCCTGAACCGTCCGTAATGCCGTAATGCAAATCGCCAAAGTTCGCGGCACCGTTGTCAGTACGCAGAAAGAGCCGAATTTAGGAGGCGTCAAGTTTCTCCTAGTGCAGCTTTTAGATGAAGAAGGTAGTCCGTTGCCGGTCTACGAAGTTGCTGCTGATAAAGTAGGCGCTGGGGTAGGTGAGTGGGTGCTGATTAGTCGAGGCAGTGGTTCTCGCAACGTTGAAGGACATCGCGATCGCCCGATCGACGCCGCCGTAGTGGCCATTATTGACACAGTCACGGTTGATAATCAGCGCCTCTACGACAAAGGCACCCAATGGTAATCCACAGGTAATTCACAACAGTAATTCCTGTGTGAGATAGCGCCGGAGCTGACCTACCCTGTGCTTCCGGTGTTTTTGCATTGCAGCAGGGAGAAAAAATTTGAACATGGCAGCCCAAACTTCTTTTGCGGCTCCGCCGACTCCCTGGTCACGCACCCTAGCGGAACCAAAAATTCACGAGTCTGCCTATGTGCACGTTTTTTCCAATTTAATTGGAGACGTGCGGGTCGGAGAAAATGTACTCATTGCACCGGGTACCTCTGTCCGGGCAGATGAAGGAACCCCATTCCACATTGGTCGCAATACCAACCTGCAGGATGGGGTCGTGGTGCACGGCCTTGATCAAGGTCGCGTCCTGGGAGACGACGGTGAATCCTATTCGGTTTGGATCGGAAACAATTCATCCATCACACACATGGCCTTGGTGCATGGTCCTGCCTACGTCGGCGATCATTGCTTCATCGGCTTTCGCTCTACGGTGTTTAACGCACGGGTAGGCGCGGGTTCGATCGTGATGATGCATTGTCTCATCCAAGATGTGGAAATTCCGCCTGGGAAATATGTTCCCTCTGGGTCAATCATTACCAACCAGCAGCAAGCCGATCGCCTGCCAGACGTGCAGGAGCAGGACAAGCACTTCGCTAAGCATGTGATTGGAATTAACGAAGCGCTGCGATCGGGTTATCACTGCGCCGAAGACACTGCTTGTATCCTTCCGATTAAAAACGACATGGCTACTACCTATCAGTCTAAAAGTCCAGTAGCGGAAGTGGTGGATCACGTGCGTCAACTCTTGGCGCAGGGCTACCGCATCGGTACCGAGCACGCTAACAAGCGTCAGTTTCAGAACGGTGGATGGAAGAGCTGTTCTCCCATTCAAGCCACTGCAGAATCTGCGGTGCTGGGTGAACTTCAATCCTGTTTAGCCGATCACGCCGGGGAATACGTCCGGTTGATTGGCATCGACGCGAAAGCCAAGAAACGGGTGATGGAGAAAATCATTCAACGCCCAGAGGATGCACCTTTGACCTTTAGCGGTGCCGCTTCCAGCAATGGCTATACAGCAGCTCCTAGCTATGCTTCCAACGGCCACAAGCCATCGGCAGCAGCGGTCGATAGCTCTCTCTCGGCTCAGATCCGGCAAGTCCTGGGTCGCGGCGGCAAGATTGCGGTCGAGTACGCCAACAAGCGCCAATTCCAGACTTCCTCTTGGCAGAATGCTGGATTTCTCCAAGCTTCTGGGGAATCTGGGGTGGTGGCAGAACTGAATCGCATCTTGGCTCAGCAAGCGGGCAATTACGTTCGCATTGTCGGCGTTGATCCGGTGGCGAAGAAACGCCTGCTGGAAGCGATCGTGCAGCGTCCCAATGGACAAGCCACGGTGAGCACGTCTTCTGCCTCCTCCAATGGATTCTCTAGCGCGGCGAGTGTTTCTGCGCCTGCGGCCAGTAGTGATTTAGCCGGTCAAATTCAGCAATTGCTGAATCAAGGTGCGGTAATTGGGTTGGAATACGCGGATCAGCGCCGCTACCGTGCGTCTTCTTGGACAACGGTTCCGCCTATCCAAGGTCGCAGCGCCGGTGAGATTGCCAACGCCGTGAGTAGCTTTATTGCCCAGCACGGCAATGATTACGTTCGCTTGATTGGGGTCGATACCCGTGCCAAGAAGCGTTTGGCTGAAGTCGTGGTGCATCGTCCCGGTGCGAAAGCGCCCGCAGCAGCTAGCAGCGCCAGCTATGGGGCTAGCTACAGTGCTCCGGCAGCCAGTGCTCCGGTTTCCGCAGGCAGCTTGAGTGCCCAGACTGTGGATCAGATTCGCCAATTGGTGCGCGCTGGTCACAAGATTACGCTGGAATACGCTGACCAACGTCGTTTCCGGATCAACTCCTGGCAAACGGCGGGCGTCGTGCAGGCAAGCAATGAGTCTGGCGCGATCGCCAATGTAGAGGCGATCTTGGCTGACTATGCTGGCATGTACGTCCGCATCATCGGCACCGACGGGTCTAAGCGTCGGGTGCTGGAAGCCGTTATCCAAAAACCTGGGAAATAGTTCCTTAACCCTGGGAAGTAGTTCCTTCATTTTGAGCCTATCGCGATGTTTCCGCAGTCCCTCCACTTTGAACCGATTAATACGACGCAGTACTGCGTTAGCGGTGATGTAGTGGTTCATCCAGGGGCTGCGATCGCGCCGGGTGTTTTGCTGCAAGCTGATCCAGGCAGTCGGATTATTATTCGCTCTGGAGTTTGTATCGGCTTAGGGTCAGTCATTCATGCCTACCATGGCACCATCACCATCAATGAAGGGGCTAATCTTGGGGCAGGGGTTTTGCTGATTGGGGATGTGTCGATCGGGGCGCGGGCCTGTCTAGGGTCTGCGGTGACGGTGTTAGATGCCACAGTCAATGCGGGAACCATTCTAGAATCGGGAACGGTTGTCGGCGATCGTAGCCGTCAAACGGATTTGGATGCGCTGCTGAATGGCATTCCCATGAATGACGCTGAACCGGACAGCACCTCAGCCCATGGATATCAGAGCTCCCAGAGCGCTTCTTTCAGTCAGCAGGATTTCAGTAGCGGGTTTTATAGCCCGTCTAGTGCCGGATCAAAAGCCAATTCCCCCGCAGCCCAAAATTTAGACTTTTCCGATCCCTGGGGAACCCCTGAAGCTGACCCTACAAGCGCTTCAGCCTCTGGATCAACCTCTGGACAGGGCATCCCTTCATCGCAGGATCCGATCGCTGAAAATCCTCGGGGCGTAACCGACAATTCTGGCCAACCCTGGCAACCCTGTGACCCAAATCCATGGGATCCAACAGATAATCCAGCGGGGGAAACAACCTGTCGGGTTTCCATGCCGGATCAGAGCTTTGAACCCTTTGAGGCCAATCCCTGGAGCGATCGGCCCCATTCTGCACCGTTCCCGCCCTATCCCAGTAATCCGAATCCTTCGACGGCCAGCCCCTTTGCTGATCCGACGCCTCCTCCGGCGAGTGCCCACCCCCAACCGAATCATCCCAATTCCACTCAGTTTTTCTCGTCCTATCCCAACCCACCTGCCACATCCACGCAAACCAATTCCTGGTTGAACGATGGCGATCCGTCGCCCATTAGTGCCCATCCTCAACCCACCCACGCAACAGGCCAAGTTTGGCAAGGGAACGGGTCGATCGGCGGTAATTACAACTCTGGTAATTACGACCCTGGTAATTACAGCTCTAGTAGTTACAGCTCTGGCAACCACAGTGAGTCGGATCTTTCGGACACAGAAATGCAGGGGGGATATGGGACTGGTGCATCGATCGGAGCGCCCATCGGAGTGCCCAATGGGTTTACGCAACCGGGTGCCTCCTGGGGACAGCCCAATTCCCAGAACAACGCTCAGCCTAACGTTCCCCCCAATCCCTCTGCGAACCCAGAAGACCCCACGGATGCCCTAGTTCCTAAGACCCCTAAGCAGGTTTATGGTCAAGCCTACGTGAACCAAATGCTTGGCAAAATGATGGGACGGTAAAAGCTGAAAGTATTGGGTCAGCTATCGCCCTCGACACTTGAGAGTTGCATATTCTCTAGGAGATGGCAGGAAGGCTTGGTTATTTAGGTACCATACGTAAACTTCATGGATCAAATCCCCTAAAGTAGGCCATTTGCACTTTCCGATCCACTGGATACCTATTTCATGGCCACTCTGCCAGTCGAAGAGATGTTTGTGGTGCTCATCGAGATGGCCTGGTCGATACCAATCTTGGTCTTGGTTATCGTAGCGCAGTATGTTGCCATGGTCTTGAACTGAAGCATTGTAGGCATACCAAACTGTCTGTACAATGCGGTCCCCGTTAAGGCATTCAAGGGTACGAAGACTCTTTTCTGCACGAATCAAGATTTTTCCTAAGCAGGCTATCTCTCCACTCAAAAGGATTCCTTTCTCTGTATCTTCGCTGAATGTCAGAGAGTCACAATCGACGAAATGACTGTATTTTGACGACTTGAACTGCATCATACAGGTCTGGTGAATTTCGCGATAGCGACTCCATCGATTCGGGCCGTGTCGATCGGGACAAGAAAAGACATTGTCAGTACAAATCAACTGCTCTGCGGTCTGGATAACTTCTTGAGTATTTTCAGATAGCATAAGATGTTGGACAGAATAAAAGGTTGAAAGTCTTGAACTTCTCCACAATGCTACGGATAGTGTCTACCTCGATTTTCTGGGGTCTTATACACAGAAAACTAGAGCACCCACTGTAGCGATACCAACTAGATATTGTGTACCATCCAGCTAGGGATCTATTCTAAAGAGACTTTTGACAACTGACAACTATTGTGTATATAAACTACAAGGGCTATATATAGCGTCTACACTACGGGTGGTGGATGAATTCTTCTGCAATTGTTCGTGCTTATCTGAATTAAGTAGCCCCATCACTTGAAATAATCAATGGAGTTCTTCGGTAGAATCTACTTGTCTTGATCAGTGGCCTCAATCTTCGTTTTTAGTCTTCAGGTTTGGCACTTTTATGACATTTTCTGTGCCTGTCAGTAAACCGATCAGTCAGCTTCAACTGGCTCCCGGTAGCCGTGTAACAATTCCTGGGGTCAGTTGGGAGGAATTTGAGGAGATTTTGCAAGAGTTGGGCAATCAGCGCTTAGCCCGCATTGCTTACAGTGACAGGACATTGGAAATCATGGTGCCGTTGCCTGAGCATGAAATTCCGACTGACTTAATCGCCGATATCGTCAAACTGCTGCTGCGATCGACGGGAACCCGCTATCAACCCTTTGGCTCAACCACCTTCAAGCAACAGGGCCTCGCAGGGGTAGAACCCGATGCTTGTTTTGATATCCAAAACTGTGAGCGAATAATTGGTCGGCGTCGCTTGGAACCTGGCGATCCCCCTCCAGACCTTGCCATTGAAACGGATGTGACCTCAGCAACGACCCTTGCCGCGTATCAAGCGATCGCAGTGCCCGAAGTTTGGATCTATGCCAACGGCCATTTAACTATTGACTTGCTGCAAGCTGGAAATTATATTCCTTCCGCCACAAGTGGCCTTTTTCCTCAGTTGCCTTTGGTGGAATGGGTGGAACAAGCGATCGATCGGGCATGGCAAGTCGTTAGTTTACAAGCCTTAGACGAATTGCAAGCTAAGTTGTGAAGGTCAGAAGTCCTAACGCAATAATTACCGATTATGAGAACCTCCCGCATTCGACCGATCGCCATTTGTCTATTTCGAGAGGGTCAACGTATTTTGGTCTCTGAAGGTTTTGATCCGGTCAAGCAGAGCCATTTTTGCCGACCGCTTGGGGGAGGCATTGAGTTTGGGGAATCCAGCGAAGCCGCGATCGCGCGGGAAATCCTAGAAGAAACGGGACAAACCATCCAGAATATCCAACTGCTAGGCGTCTTGGAAAATCGCTTTGTTTACAACGGCACACTAGGGCATGAAATCGTATTTGTCTACGATGCAGAATTTGTCGATCGCGCACTCTACGAACAAGGTGAAGTGGCTTGGTGCGAGCATGATGATGGCAGCTCCCCCGAGATCGCGCGCTGGCAAAGTCTAGAAGAACTCCAGGTTAGCCAGAGGCAGTTGGTTCCAGAAGCGCTGATCCAATGGTTGGGCTAGGCTCCTCATTTCTAGTAGCAGTCGGTGGCAAGAAGCCGGAGATTGAATCAGTCAACTGAAATCGATAGACCTATTCAGTTTTTTAATGCATAGAAATTTCTCAGACCCAGA
The DNA here is from genome assembly GCF_014697025.1 of Alkalinema sp. FACHB-956. Classification (NCBI taxonomy): domain Bacteria; kingdom Bacillati; phylum Cyanobacteriota; class Cyanophyceae; order Leptolyngbyales; family Leptolyngbyaceae; genus Alkalinema; species Alkalinema sp. FACHB-956. Next base: position 626,767 of record NZ_JACJRC010000001.1, read on the forward strand.
TTCGAGAATTCACAATCGTTCTCGGGCCAGCCAGTGCGCAAATTGCGGTATTTATAGAGAGGGCAATATCGCCTACATCTAAATAAATGCATTCACCTGTTCACAGTGCGTAATTTTTCTATGACAATTCAATTTAATCGGAATCACTTTATTGTGCGTTCCTGCGTTGCAAGTGCAGTTGCGATCGTTGTTGGTTTTGCAGCGCCTATGCAGGCCATGCCCAGCAAAACCACTTCTGGGGTGAAAGAAACCAGTGCAAAGACAATTTACGCAGAAACGATGCCCTCAGCAGCGGCGGTAGAAGCGTTGGGTACGGCTTGGGGCAAGGCTTTGGCCAGTCGCGATCCGCACAAGATCCACGCTTTATACGATAAAGAAGCCGTTCTTCTAGCAACATTTACAAACGAATTGGACACCCCTACGGAAATCCATAACTATTTTGTGGGTTTAACCAAGCGAGAAGGATTGCAAGTTCAATTTGATGAGCAAAACATTCGCATTCTCGACAACGACACTGCAACCAATTCTGGACTATACACATTCTCATTTATTGAAAATGGTAAGCGTGTGTTTGTTCCTGCTCGCTACACATTTGTCTATGCAAAACGCGGCAATGATTGGTTGATTATCGAACACCATTCTTCCGTTCGGCCTGAAAAAACCGAGGTGAAATCTGGACAAAAATAACCCACCCCGATTTTAGAACGCCAGTTTTTCAAAGTTCAGCGATCGTGCAGTCGATCGTACTTTGTTAACGATCTACCAGTTACTTCCGACGTTTTTGCAGGACTGGCCTGTAGAAACGTCTTTTTTTCTAATTCCACCCTCCTGCTCTCCTACTTTCCTCCCCCCTCCTCCCTAGCTAGTGGCGCACTGTGGATCACACGATAGATCGTGCTATGGATCGAACTGTAGATCGAACTACAGATCAAACTGTGGACAACGATCGTGCATTTGTGGGAATTCAGCCAACCAAAATTGCTGAGATCGGGTTTAATCTTGTGTGGAGAGGCGGGAGGAGTGAGAACTGTGAAGGGCGGCAAACGGTGGACAGTCAACCAGTGGTGGGTCAATTCATGGGCGATCGTAGGACTGGGTAGCCTAGTCGCAGGGCCGAGCGCCAGTTGGGCGGCGGGTTTACCCTGCCCGACCTTAGACGTTAGCTGCGCAGAAATCAGTGCGCCAGTTGCCCGACCAGACCCGATCGAGGATCCAGGTTATCTGGCAAATCAACCACTTGCCAACAACCCATCTCCTGAGAACAGCGCAACCGTCGAACCGGGAACTGTCGAACCGGAAGCTGTTGAGCCGGGAACTGTTGAGCCGGGAACCCTTAACCAGATTGAACCGGGAACCGGGAATCAGACAGGGGTGGATCCTGCTCTCTCCCAGTTACCCCTCGTCTCCGAACTATCAGATATTCAGCCTTCGGATTGGGCCTATAAAGCGGTCAAAGCATTGGTGGAGCGGTATGGCATTGTCGTAGGGTATCCGGATGGGACATTTCGCGGCGATCGACCGATTAATCGGTATGAATTTGCTGCGATCCTGAGTCAATTGCGCGATCGCATTGAGCAGTTTATTGAAGAGTCCCAAAATGAAGGAGCCTTGGGAGACTTAGCGACCGTCAGGAATCTCCAGAATTTTTATCAAGAGGCGTTTGATGAATTACAGAACCGTCTGACTAACACGATCGAACCCTTGACCGCTGAGTTGGAAAGGCAGCAGTTCTCCACCACCACCAAGTTGGGCATCCGCAGTGACCAACTGTTGACGAATGGGACTCGGGGGAAAGCCACGTTCGTATCCCGGACTCGGCTGAATTTAAATACCAGTTTTTTGGGCAATGATCTGCTGGTGACGCAATTGGAAGCGGGAAACCAGGGTCGGGATGCCATCTCGGAAAATCAACGGCAAAAAGGGGGCGTGCTGGAAACCCTAGGCATTTTAGCTGATGGTGGCGGATTGGATCCAGTGACCAGTGAAGCCGGGATACGCCTGCGCAAGCTGTACTATAGCTTCCAACCGATCGAGAACTTGACGGTGGCCGTGGGCACCGCTTTACCGCCGAGCGCTTTTGTGGATCACAATACCTTTGCCAATGACTCCGGGCAGAACTTCATTTCCAGCTTTTTCAGCAATAATCCGCTGATTGTGCAAAATGAAATCGATCGCGTTGGGGGAGCAGGGGTTGCGGTCAGTTGGCAGGTACAGGAAGCGTTGACACTGCGGGGACTGTTTGTGGGGGCCGATGCCAATGATCCGACACAAGGGTTATTCCACGATCGCTATCAAGGCACGATAGAAGCCGAGTATCAGTTTGACCAACCCATCACCCTACGCTTGCAGTATACCAACGGCAATGTCAACGGCAGTGTGATTAATGCCTTTGGAGCCAATGCTGAATGGGCGGTCAACCGTCAGTTTGGTGTATTTGCACGGGTGGGAATCGGCCACTACCAAGGCTTTAATCGAGCGCTGGGAGATGATTTGGATTTAAATCCTAAAACCTGGGCGATCGGAGGCATTTTACGGAATTTTGTGATTCCGGGATCCAAGGCAGGGTTAGCGATCGGTCAGCCATTTGTCACGAAGGATTTGGGCAATGCAACCCAAACGAATGTGGAAGCTTATTTTGGCTTGTTATTAAATGACTACATTAACTTCAGCCCCTCGGTCATGGTGTTGACCAATCCAGATAATCGCAAGGGAGCAACGGTGTGGCAATGGTCTTTACGGATGACCTTTGAGTTTTGAGACGGGGTTTTGAGACCGGAGGTGAGTTTTGAGGATCCTGGAATGTTGAACGGGTGGATGTTCCTGAAGGGGCGACTGCCCTTAAAATAGGATGTCTAGACCCTAGGCGGTCTACTGACTCTCTCAATTCACTGACCCGTCATTCCCTGGAGCCAATGCAACCGACTGATCCGAGCAAGTTTACCGAAAAGGCATGGGAAGCCATTGTCCAGTCCCAAGATGTTGTTCGTCGCTACAAGCACCAGAACTTGGAGGCTGAGCATGTGATGGTGGCACTGCTGGAACAGGCTGATGGTCTGGTGGGCAAAGTTCTGACCAAGGCGGGCGTAGATGTGACCCGCTTCTTCCAGCAAATTGATGACTTTACCCAGCGCCAACCCAAGCTAGGGGCAGTTGACCAATTATATGTGGGCTATAGCCTAGAGAAGCTCCTCGATCGGGCGGAAATTGCCCGGAACGCAGCCCAGGAAACCACGATCGGTGTGGAGCACTTGCTGCTGGGCTTTACGACCGACCCGCGCTTGGGGATTCGGCTGTTTCGGGCATTCAATCTAGATAGTAAGCAATTAGAAGTCGCAATTAAGGAAGCCAAGGCCACTCAAAAGGCCCTGGAAGCGGCAGGGGATACGGGTCGAGTGGCAGGTTTACCCAGTGGCGGGTCTAGCAATGGCCCCACTTCGGCCTTGGAACGGTTTGGCCGTGACCTAACGGAACTGGCGCGGGAGGGCAAGATTGATCCCGTGATCGGTCGAGATGAGGAAATTCGGCGGGTGATTCAAGTTCTCTCGCGACGGAGTAAAAATAATCCGGTCTTGATTGGAGAACCGGGGGTGGGCAAAACGGCGATCGTGGAAGGGTTGGCCCAGCGGATTATTGATGGGCAGGTGCCAGAGTCACTCAAGGATCGACAGTTGATTTCCCTAGACATGGGATCGCTGATTGCGGGGGCCAAGTACCGAGGCGAATTTGAGGAACGGTTGCGGACGGTGCTCAAGGAAGTGATGGCCTCGGAAGGGCAAATTGTGCTGTTCATTGATGAGTTGCACACCGTCGTGGGCGCGGGGGGCAACCAAGGCTCTATGGACGCCAGCAACTTGCTGAAGCCAATGTTGGCGCGGGGTGAGTTGCGCTGCATTGGCGCAACAACGCTGAATGAGTACCGTCAATTTATTGAAAAAGACGCGGCTTTAGAGCGACGATTCCAGCAGGTCTTGGTGGAGCAGCCGACGGTGGATGATACAGTCTCGATCCTGCGGGGACTGAAGGAGCGCTATGAGGCGCACCATGGCGTGAAAATTGCGGATTCGGCCTTAGTGGCAGCGGCGCAATTGTCTTCGCGCTATATTGCCGATCGGTTTTTGCCGGATAAGGCGATCGATCTGGTGGATGAAGCCTCGGCCAAGTTACGCATGGAAGTGACCTCGAAACCAGCGGCGTTGGAATCGTTGGAGCGGCGGTTAGCACAATTAGAGATGGAGAAGCGGTCGTTAGAGGATGAGAGCAAGTCCCCAACGGCATCGGCATCGGCCAAGAGTCGAGTCGAGAAGATTGAGAAGGAAATTGCGACACTAGAAGTTCGGAAGAATGATCTCAGCAGTCGTTGGGAGTCAGAAAAGCGATTGCTAGATGAACGCAATGAAGAACTGAAAAAGGAAGAGCAATTACGCAATCAAATCAAACAGGCAGAGCGAGAGTTTGATTACAACAACATGTATCGTTTCCGCTATGAGTTGGAGAAATTAGAATCGGAACGGGCTGCACGGGAACAAGAGATTACTAAGCTACAAGCGCAGGGTTCGACCCTGGCACGGGAACAGGTAACGGAGTCGGATATCGCAGAGATTGTAGCCAAGTGGACCGGCATTCCCGTCAATCGGTTAATGGAATCGGAGCGGCAAAAGTTACTAAACCTAGAACGGCATTTGCACGGTCGGGTGATTGGGCAGAATGATGCGGTGGAAGCTGTGGCAGCGGCAATCCGGCGAGCCCGATCGGGTATGAAGGATCTCCATCGTCCGATCGGCTCCTTTCTCTTCATGGGGCCTACGGGCGTCGGCAAGACGGAGTTAGCGCGGGCCTTGGCGGAAATTTTGTTTGACGCAGAAGATGCCATGATCCGGCTGGATATGTCGGAATATATGGACAAAAGTTCGGTGATGCGGGTGATTGGTGCCCCTCCGGGCTATGTGGGTTATGAGGAAGGTGGGCAACTCACCGAGGCCGTGCGGCGCAAACCCTATTCGGTCGTCCTGTTTGATGAAGTAGAAAAAGCGCACCCGGATGTGTTTAACATTCTGCTGCAAGTGTTAGATGATGGGCGAATTACCGATGGACAGGGCCGCACCGTCAGTTTTAGCAACACGGTGATTGTGATGACGAGTAACATTGGCAGCGAACACATTTTAGAAGTTGCTGGAGATGATGGGCGCTATCACGAAATGGAAGCTCGGGTGATGGCGGCCTTGCAAAAGCATTTTCGTCCAGAATTTCTGAATCGGATTGACGATACGATTTTGTTCCATCCCTTGAGTCGCCAAGAATTGAGCAGCATTGTAGGCTTGCAGATTCAAAAGATTGCGGGCTTGTTAGCGGATCAAAAGATTTCGCTGGAAATTACGGATGCGGCGAAGGTGCACATTGCCGATGCAGGCTATGACCCAACCTATGGCGCACGCCCCCTGAAGCGGGCGATTCAGCGACAGTTACAGAACCCGATCGCGACGAAGTTGCTAGAAAATGCCTTCGCAGCAGGAGATACGATCGTGATTGACTGTCAGGATGGGAAATTAACGTTTGGTCGCAAGGTGAGAGCTGACAAGAAGGAAGAAGTCCCGATTTCCTAGGGCGAGTTCGATTCCCTGAATATGCAGAATCTCAATATTAATGACTTGAAGATGAATGACCTATGGGGGACTTTTGGTGACAAGAGTCCCTCCTTGTTCTCTATTGTTTTTGTTACTGTATAACTTTAGTTTTTTTATAGTTTTTGCTGAAGTCCTAGAGGTCGATCTTATTGCAGAATGGGTAGTCTAGATCAACACATTCAGGATCGATCAATTATTGAATCATTTCTAGGTTGATTAATCTTGAACTTGTCGAATTTTTTAAGGTGTTGAAATCGTAAGTTCTCTGATTTTTTGAAAATTGTATTTTCACAGTTCAGTAATTTTACGATTTTTCAGCAGCTCTTTTGTCCTTTTTAAATTTTTCTCACTCGCTTGCCACAATTGCCTTGTCCCTATCTTCGCTCTTGAGTTTCTGCGAGATTTTAGTATGCTTCTTAATTCCGCACTTCAATCAGATGAACTGAGTTCTGTCTCTCAGCAATTAATGCTGCTCGAACAGGAAAACCAATGGATGAAGGAAGCATTACGGGAAGCGTACGATCGGTTGGCGATCGCTGCAAAACGACAACTTAAAACGATCAGTACTCGAGATGGCATTTCAGAAGCATTTTCGCGAGCGGCAGGTATTCGCTATGAATTACAACGATATAAACAAGAACCTCGGGATAGGAGTTGGCAAGAACCCATCCCCTCTGAGCAGGAACAGTTTTTGCGATCGATTTACGATGGTGTGGATTATCCTATCTTTGTGATTGATGTGATAGGCGGGGATGAGTTCCGCTATGCAAGCTGGAATCGATCGGCGGAACAGGTGGCGGGGCTATCCAGTGCAGAGGTGATGGGCAAAACGCCGGAGGCCATTCATGGGGTCGAAGCGGGAGCATTAGCGCGGCAGCGGTTGCAGCATGTAGTGCAGACGGGGTTGCCGTTGCAGTATGAGGAATCTCTGGTTTTCCAAGGGAAAGTCACTTGGTGGATGACGACCTTGAATCCAGTGAAGGATGAGCAAGATCGGGTCTATCGGGTGATTGGAACTGCCTTTGACTGGACGGAACGGAAACGCCACGAGGAAGCTTTGCGGTTGGTTGTAGATGGAACCAGTGCAAGTACCGGAGATGAGTTTTTTCGATCGTGTGTGAAATTCTTGGCAGAGGCTTTGCGGATGCCGTTTGCGTTCATTACGGAATTTATTGATGACACGCGATCGCGGGCAAGAATGTTGGCAGTCTGGGCTGGGAAGGATTTTGCTGAGAATTTTGAATATGATTTGGCGGGAACCCCCTGTGCCGTTACAGTTCGGGAGGGGTTTGCCCGGTTTCCCCATTCTCTACAAACGAGATTTCCTGAGGATCACGATTTAACGGTGTGGGGAGTCGAAAGTTATTTAAGTATTACGTTGGTGGATAGCCAGGGTCGTTTACTCGGCACGATGGGGGTGTTGGGCACCCAACCGTTGAATGAGGACGATCGCACCCAGGAGTCGATTTTGCGGATTTTTGCGGCGCGGGTGGGGGCTGAGATTGAGCGCAAGCAAACCGAAGCCAGCTTACGGCAGCAGGAGGCACAATACCGGGGCATTGTGGAAACGGTTACGGATGGGATTGTGATGACGGATCTGGCAACGCATCATGTGGTTGAAGCGAATCCAGCGGCCTGTCGTATCTATGGGTATCCCTACGAGGCATTAATTGGCCTGGATACCAAAGATGTCATTGTCCCGGAATATCAATTTCAGTTGACTCGATTTTTTGATTGTATTGACCAAGGACAACCCTTTTCTGCGGAGTCTAAGTATTTCCGGCGGGACGGCTCGATCGTGGATGTGGAGGTGATTGGCACGCCCTATTTATATCGAGGGAAACCCCATGCTTTGTCGGTGATCCGAGATATTAGCGATCGCAAGTTGGTGGAGCGGGCGCTGAAGCAACAACAACGGGAATTTCGCCAGTTGGCTAAAAATATTCCGGGCATTCTGTACCAATTTTTGTTGCGTCCAGATGGCTCACAAGAATTTGTCTATGTCAGTCCCCGGTGTTGGGATGTGTATGAAGTTGCGCCGGAGATGGCTGTTGCTGATCCGAATGCATTGTGGAGCTTGGTGCTTCCGGAGGATGTTACAGCGCTGAATCAATCCGTTATGGTGTCAGCGCAAACCTTGGAACCGTGGTTTTCGGAACATCGAATTCGGACGGCTTCCGGCATTATGAAATGGATTCAAGGGCAATCCATTCCAACGAAGCGGGAGAATGGGGACATTATTTGGGATGGTTTTTTGTTTGATGTGACGGAGCGGAAGCAGGTCGAAGAAGCGCTGAAACAGTCGGAGGCCCGATCGCGGCGGCAGGCGATCGATTTGGCGATCGCGATTAAGGAGTTGAAACGGACGCAAACGCAGTTAGTCCAAAGTGAGAAGATGTCGTCCTTGGGGCAGTTGGTGGCGGGGGTAGCCCATGAAATTAACAACCCGACGAGTTTTATTTACGGCAATTTGGGCCATGTGGAAGCCTATGCCCAGGGCATTTTAGGTTTGTTGAAGTTGTATCAGCAGCATTATCCGCAGCCTGAGCCAGCAATTCAAGCTTGGGCTGAGGCGATCGAGTTGGATTTTGTCGTTGAGGATTTTCCTAAAACGCTGCGATCGATGCAGGAGGGGGCGGAACGGATTAAGCAGATTGTGTTGTCGTTGCGGACGTTTTCTCGGTTGGATGAGGCGGATTGCAAGTCGGCAAATTTGCATGAGGGCTTGGATAGTACGTTGATGATTTTGCAGCATCGGTTAAAGGCCAATGCGGATCAACCGAGTATTCACGTGGAGAAGGTGTATGGGGATCTGCCACTGGTGAATTGCTATGCGGGGCAGTTGAACCAGGTGTTTATGAATCTTTTGTCCAATGCGATCGATGCGGTGTTGGAGAAGTTTCCGAGGGTGCAACCGGAGGTGATGGAGCAACCGAAGATTACGATTCGGACGGAGGTGAGTCAGCCGGGATGGGTGAAGATTACGATCGCGGATAATGGGTGTGGTATTGCGCCGGAGCATCGATCGCGGTTGTTTGATCCATTCTTTACAACGAAGCCCGTGGGTCAAGGGACAGGGATGGGGCTATCGATTAGCTATCAGATTGTGACGGAGAAACATCAGGGGCGGTTGCGGTGCTGTAGTGGGCCAGAGGGGGGAGCGGAGTTTGTGATTGAAATTCCGATCGATTTGGATCGGGTGCAGGGTAGGCAGGCGAGTTAAGAAAAAATAGCATTTGTCTACATGTTTCTACATGTGATTCGTTTTTTCTTTTTAGTGTTGAATCTAACGTCGATCGCAACTCTCCAAAAACCGGGATTTTCTAAAAATCCCGGTTTTTATGCAATCCTTGGGACAACAGATCGATCACACTTATTCTGTCATCCGATCGCGTTCCATTTTGCTGACATACTGCCAATTGGAGCCGGGGACGGGAACGGGGGGACTCCAGCGCACCCGATCGCTGAAGCGCAACACGTACAATTGGTTGATGGTGGATTGGACTTCTTCGCGGGTGCCCAAGAGATAAAATTGCAGGGGTTTACGATCGTCCTCGATCGCACGATCGAGATCGTCAAAGCTAACGAACATGGGGATTTCTCCTGTGTAGGGATGGGAGGAAACCCCAAAAATTAAAGCCACCCTCTTTGCAGGACAAGTAGGGTGGCCCGATCGAATGTTACAATCCGTGTCAGACCGCCTTGCTGGCCGTAACAGCTTGGGGGTTTAGCTGCCTTCCGTTGTTACCAGCAACTTAGGCAGCGCCTTAATTTTTGGGAGACAAGCTGATCGAATCGGGAAGTTAAACACGGTTGTAATCAGCTATGAGAAACAAGCCTACGGATAACGAGGGGAACTGTCAAGCCTCGTGAGACACTTCGCAACAATGGCGATCGGCAACATTGATCGACTGAGATTAAAGGCAGGCTCTTGAGCAATCCCGATTCTGTGGTCAAGCAACTTGAACTCTGAAACTGATTGTTTAATCTGCTGCAAGAGCAGCTTGTAAAAGTTGAATTACCTGATCAACTCCAGTAATCGCTTGTGGACTACGTGAAAGGATAGTTGCGTCATTAAGAGCATTTCTCAGAGCAAATTTATCGGTACAGGATTGGATCAGATTATTTAATCGATCGAAGCCATCGGTGGTATTGCCCAATGCTACTGTAAATACGCAATGAACAGCCTGATCCCAATCACTATCAGCAACCATCAAATCTAGTCCTTTGTGCCAGGATTGTTTCGCCTCGTCTAATTCGCCTCGTTGAGCTTTAACAAGACCATAATTCAGCCAAGCTCGATCGAATTTTTCTTTTTCAATTACTTGCTTAATCAAACTTTCTGCTGTTCTGAAATCACCTTGAAGCAAGTTTAGATATCCTAAGTTACTACGAAAGGCTAAATTTCCCGGCTGTAGATCTAATGCTTTTTGAAAAGATAATAAAGATTCTGAATATTGTTCTAATTTATATTGAAGATGGCCAATTTGCTCCTGAACAGTAATATCAGACGGATTATTTTTTAGAGCTAATTCAAAATCATTTAATGCATCTTTGTAGCGTTTTAACGCTTGATAAGTCTGTCCACGAGATACAATAACCGAAGTATAACTATCATCAAATTCAATAGTATCACTATCAATAAGTTCGATCACACGGTCAAAGTCCTGCAATGCTTCATCATATCGTTCCAGCAATTGATAGGTTTCCCCTCTATTAGCAAATACCGAAGTATAACTATCATCAAATTCAATAGTATCACTATCAATAAGTTCGATCACACGGTCAAAGTCCTGCAATGCTTCATCATATCGTTCCAGCAATTGATAGGTTTTCCCTCTATTAGCAAATGCCGATTTGTATTTCGGATCTAGTTCGATAGATTTTTCGTAAGCAGTGATGGCTTCACCATACTTTTTTTGCTCTCTGTAGACATCACCTAGATTACTGTAGGCAAATGTATGAGCACTTAATAAGTCTGGTGATTCAAGAGCTTGACGATATGATTGAATAGCTAAATCATTTTTTTTAAGCTCTTGGTAGATGTTGCCTAAGTTATTGTGAGCAGGAGCAAATTTAGAGTCAATCTTAATCACTTTTTGGTAAGCCGCTATTGCTTTATCAGATTGCTTCTGTTCTTTGTAGAGAATACCTAAATTGTAGTAAGTCATGGCATTTTTTGGGTCAAGTTCAATCACTCTTTCGTACGCCAAAATCGCTTCCCCATAGCGTTTCTGTTCTTGGTAGAGAATACCTAAGTTGTGATGAGGAGCAGCCCATTTCGAGTCGAGTTCGATCGCTCTTTCGTACGCCGCGATTGCCTCTTCATACCGTTTCTGTTCTCTGTAGACATTGCCTAAGTTTTTGTGAGGAGAGGCAAATTTCGGGTCGAGTTCGATCGCTCTTTGGTAAGCCGTGATCGCCTCCTCGCACCGTTTCAAGTGTTGACAGGTGGAAGCCAAATCAAACCAATAGTCTGAATCCTCTCCATCAATCTCTACCGCCTGCTGAAAATCCTTCAGCGCAGCCTCCTCCTGCTGATTCCAGCGAGACCAACGCCCTCGCCGATAAAGCGCAACTGCCCGTAACTTCTCCTCAATTCCCGCCTCCGCCAACAGCGCCGTCAGCACTGGAATCGCCTCCCCATAGCGCTTCTCCTGCTGCGCCACCAGCCCCTCCCGCAGCCGCTCTCCCCAGCGCCGCAACCCCTCACACCGCGCCTCCTGCCCCGCCTGCACCATCACCCCCGCCCACTCCTGCGCAAACGCCCGCGACTGCCTCAACGCCCGCAAAAACCCATTCAGTGCCAGCCCCACCTTCCCCTGCGGAGCCACACACAACTCGTGATACAACCCCTCCAACGCAAACTCCCGCCACACCTCATCCTTCGCCTCTTTGCCCGCCTCCAGCCCCAACGCCCCCTGCCGCTCGGCGTAATACCCCACCAACTTGCCATGCACCTCCGCCCAGCGCTTCCCAGACCGCTGCATCCCATAGCGCACCATCTGCTCCCGCACCACCGAGTGATAGCGCCAACACGCCCCATCCCGCACCACAAACGCACAACCCTTCAACCACTCAAACGCCCCATCCCCCAACACCGCCGCCACATCCTCATTCAACACCCGCGCACAGGCCCCCTCCAGCGCCAACTGCCGCCGTGCCCCATCCTGCTCCCACTTCAAAAACCGCTCCACCGCCTCCTCACAGGGATCCACCACCGCATCCACCGTCGTCGGAGCACTATCTGCCATCATCGACACCAACATCGGCAACCCACCCCCCGACAACCGCCAAATCTCCCCAATCACCGCCTCACTCATAATCCCCTTACTCGCCAAAAACCGCCGCGCCTCCTCCTCCGTAAACGGCTCCAACGGCGATCGGGCAATGCAATCATCCCAATCCTCCCAAGCATTGCGATCGAGCGGTTGCCGCCCCGCAATACACAACAACAACCCCACCCGAATCTCACCAAACTCATTATTCAAAAACGATCGCACCCACCCATCCAAAAACGGCCCCGTCACCTCATAGGTATCCAGCATCAGAACCACTGTCTTCTCTGCGAGTGCCTTCTCCGCCGCAATCCGATTAATCCCCTCCAGAAACAGCGGCGTTAACTCCTCCAGCGTTTCCTTCATCAACCGCTCATCATCCCGGCCCTGCAAACTCTCCCAGCCCGCATTCGCCATTTCCCCCACCCGCGCAGCGATCGGCTCACTATCAATCATGCCGCCCACCACCGGAATCGACGCCTTTCCCACATCCAAAGCAATCTTCGTCGTTCCCCGCACCACATCCGCCAGCAAATTCTTAGACGCTTCCGGCCTCGCTTCTAGCTCCTGCTTCTTAACCCGATACTCCCGATAGCGCTTACGGAAACTATCAAACTTCAACCCCTGCTGCTCCAAATCCTCCACCAGCCGATGCATCGCCTCCGGGGTATCATTCACCAAATTCGTCGCCACCCCCTCACTCACATAGGCCACCAAATGCCCATTCTCCTCCGCAATCCGCCGAAACTCCTTCAGCAGCGTCGTCTTCCCCACGCCCCCCTGCCCCGAAATCCCAAAAATAATCTTCGCCTCACTGTGATCCGGCTCCAACAGCGATCGTCGAAACTGATCCTGCTGCACCAACCTCCCAACAAACGATCGAGCATTCCGCGCATCACGCCGCTCTTTAGGAGACTTAGGCCGTGGAGTAGGCATACCAATCAATCCCAAAACGCTATGACAGAAGGAAACTACCCCCTGTTATAACACCACTCCCCCACTCTCCTACTCCCCACTCCCCAACACCCATCCCCTAAAATAAAAACACCCTCCTACCCTCCCACTCCCCCCATGCCAACCCTCCCCCCCAACACCCTCCGCACCGTCCACCACATCGCCCTCAACGTCAAAGACATGCAAGCCTCCTGCCACTTCTACGGCACCCTCCTCGGCCTGCACCAACTCTCCGGCGACGAAATCCCCTCCACCCTCAAAGACCTCGTCGCCAACGGCAAAGTCACCAACTTCAAAACCCCCGATGGCCTAATCCTCGACCTCTTTTGGGAACCCGATCTCCAGCCCCCCAACCCCGACCCCACCCAGCAATTCACCCGCGCCAATCACCTCGCCTTCGACATCCACCCAGAAAGCTTCGATCGCGCCGTCGAAATCCTCAAAGCCAACCACATCCCGATCGACGCAGGCCCCATCTCTCGCCCCACCGGACGCGGTATTTACTTCTTCGACCCCGACGGCTTCATGATCGAAATCCGCTGCGATCGCATCGACGAAATCTACCACATCACCACCGCCCCCGCTTGGCAACATGCCCAAACCAGCGGCACCTACCGCGCCCCCAGCCTCGACACCGAAGGCTTCATCCACTGCTCCACCCGCGAAAAAATTCTCTGGGTCGCCCACCAGTTCTACCGCGACCAACCCGACCTCATCCTGCTCTGCATCGACCCCCAAAAAATTACCGCCCCCTGGCAATTCGACCCCGTCCCCGACCTCGGCAACTTCCCCCACATCTACGGCGAACTGAACTGCACCGCGATCGTGCGAGCCTTCCCCTTCCAATCCCACACCCTAGAAACCCTGCTATCTAACCCACCCATTGATTAACTCATTAGATAACAACTTGATCGCGTTGAGTAAAGAGATCATCAAGACGGAAGTAATTAGTGGCTGTTAGTGGCGTAAACTCAGTCATCAGAATGAACCTAGTTGTGACCAAGTTGTCCACACAAAAATTACAAGTGGAACGATCGTGAAAACGCCTTGAATAATGTTACCAACCACAGAACCGACAACAATTCCCACACCTGCTTTCAGCGACTGCTTCCAATCCTTACAGTAAATAAACTCCCCAATCACCGCACCAATCAACGGCCAAATTAACAACCCCAAAATACCCACCACAGGCAACGGAATCACACCGATCAAGCCAACAATCATGCCAACAACCGCACCAATTTGGCCCCACTTACTGGCTCCCGCTTGCTTAGCGCCCAGATAGCCCGCCAGCAAATCCACCCCAAAACAAAAGACCAAAATCACGATCGCGGCAATCAACGCCCACAACACCTGCTGGAAACTCGTCACCACACCCCACACAACAATGGCCGCAAGGACGATCGACGGCCCCGGCACACCGGGAATAAACGCCCCCGCAACACCCACCACCATCAACGCAACCAAAACCCAATACAGAATCAGCATAGGAATTCCCACAACCAACAAACAATCTCGCGCAATCAGTTGCAATAAACCGTTTTTGCGATGCCACCCCAACCCAGAGAATGCCTATAGCTTACGGTGATTTGGGTCAGGATTTCACGTTCTCTGTGATACGGAAAACCACCGCAAGATTATCTTGATACACGACCTGAAAGAATTGGGGATTTTTTGCCACTTCCAGGATTCCCGGTGGCACCCGACGACTAAAAGGATCAAGACTGATGGCTAAATATTGCGGATGCTCCCGCTGAATCACTGCCAAACCCTCCGCCAACGTCCAATTTTCCGATCCCAGACTAGAAGCCACAATCTGATTGCGGTAGGGAAACCCATAGAGTCCATAGGGCCGTAACCCAACAGAGTAAATCTTGGCCTGATCTAGATTCTGCTGCACCCATTGATAAAGCTCAGTGGGTCGTGGCCCCACGGGAAACAGAATGCCATCGTGCCCCGGCAAGCCTTGAGGCGCTTGGTAACTGTTGACCTGGAGCAGCAGCAGCAACAGCACTGATAGCCCCGCTCCACCCAGCCAGGGTAAGGTTTTTGATCCCGATGGTTCGCGGGTTGCTGGGTCGATCGTTTCTAACGATTGTGCCAGCGATCGTAGGTCTGATCGATCGGTCAATCGTGCCTGCAATCGCTGACCGAGCCATTGCCCCAGCAGCCAAAGTACCAAAATTAGCGTCAACGGGAAAATAATGGCACTGTAGCGCAGTTGAATCAAAAACACCTTCCCACTACCCGCCAAATAGCCCGCACCACTCGGCGTTAACACCAAAGCCCCCAGGGCGATCGCATTCCACCAGGCCACCAGTTGCACCCCAATCGGAAACCGCGTCGGCTGCCATCGCGCCGCCAGCAACGTCACGATCGTGATCCCCAAACTCGCCAAAAACATCGCAAAAGGTGCATTCCAGTTATAGAGTTCTGGATTCAACAGATTGCGAATCATGCTGACTTCCATCGCCGATTGCAATTGATCCGGCGGCGACAGATGCCCATCCCGTACCAAATTTCGGAAATACCAAAAGCCACCCAGCCCGATCGCAGGCAGCAACACCCGAGTCAACGCTAGCCTTCCCCGTTGCAGCAGCGTCCAACCCTGCCCCATCTGGTCTTGCCAAGGCAGCAGCGTCACTAGCCCCACCATGCCCACCAGGTAATACAGCCCATTCGGCTTCGTGCCAATCAGCCAACCCAAACTGATCCCCACCCCCCAGAGCCACAGCGGCGATCGCAGGTGAACTGTCATCGATCGGGGTTGCACCGCTTGGAACAGCGCCCACAACGCCAGCAACTCCCAAAACATCACGGAAATGTCGTTGCGGCCAATATCAAAGAAAATTTCCTGAAGAGTCGGCAAATTCAGCAATCCCGCCAGCAGAACTAACGCAGCAATGCCCGACCCGACCCGCGACGGTGATTGAGACAAGGACTGAGATGGTGATTGAGACGAGGACTGAGACGAGGACTGAGACGAGGACGGCGATAAGGTTTGCCATAACAGCAACACCGACGCTAACAAACAGCCCACCCCCAGCGTTGCCGTTGTGAGGCCCAAAGCCCCATCCAACCGTAGCGGCATCATGCTCCACAGATTGAGCAACTCATTCCCGCCGGGATAGTGACCATAGGTGCCATGAACACGCCACAGGTTGCCCCCATCCATGTAATTCACCACATTGGGCAGATGGAAGCTCACCACATCCCAACTGAGGGGATGGACTTGATGGATTTGTTGCAGCCACTCTTGCAGCAGCGATCGTAGCGGCAGGAACAGCGCCAGCCCGATCGCCCCCAGCAACGCCAGCCCCCGAGGCCGCAAAATCCGCTCCGGCTCAATCTCCGGCTCAATCTCCGGTTCTGCCAGTCCAGATTCCGCCAATACCTGTTCCGGAGCGATCGCGTCCGTCGCACCAGCCAGCCAACGCGGCAAACCAAACTGGCTCAACCCCACCAGCCCCAGACTCACGATCGGCGCAGCAATCACTTCCCCGATCGGATAGAGCAGATGGCTCACCCCCAGCAGCAATTCAATCAGACTAATCTGCCCCAACACCAGCGCAATCAACAGCAATAGCGCAGCGCCCACCTGTCGGGGAAACCCCTTCGCCGCAATCCAAGCAGAACTGAGAACAACAAACGCACTGGGTAGAAGCAATTCAACGATCGGTGGCATGATCTGTCGGGAGGGATTGACTCAGGGTATAGCTCAGCTTCTCCGCCACACCTGCGATCCAGGTTTCATCCTGTTGGGTATAGCTGCGAGGTGCATTCGCCCCGAGAATCATAACGCCATCTGCCCCGATCGGCTGACAGATAATCCCTTGAATATTCTCTGGTAAGTAGTCAAACTCAATCCGTCCCGGATAGGCTTTCACATCCACGAGATAAATCGGCTTTTGCTTATCCAGCACCCGCTGCACGATCGGCCCTGGGGTCAGTTCCGCCGTAGCGGGCAAAATTCCCCGTCGCAGCAGCACTTTGCCTTGGTAATACAGCACGATCGTTTTAGTCACTGTATTCGTCAGCAGTAACCGCGAGACCCAGGCCAGTTCCGCCT
The DNA here is from genome assembly GCF_014697025.1 of Alkalinema sp. FACHB-956. Taxonomy (NCBI): domain Bacteria; kingdom Bacillati; phylum Cyanobacteriota; class Cyanophyceae; order Leptolyngbyales; family Leptolyngbyaceae; genus Alkalinema; species Alkalinema sp. FACHB-956. The sequence goes on from NZ_JACJRC010000001.1 coordinate 643,689, forward strand.
GTACCGCTTCCGGTAACGTTTTATCCAGGTCAAAGCCCTCTTCCCCCACGAGCTGTACCCGATCGGGCAATTTCGGCTGGATCTGCTGCCAGAGCAGGCCCGTTAGGATGAGCAACGCACTCAGGATCACCCCCAAGGCATCCGATCGCGCTTGGGAATCACTCAACTCCGGAGTCAAAACCCGGTTGGTCAGCAGTAAAACACCCGCCACGGTTCCCGCCACGATCGGTAATCGTCGAAGCACTTGATTTTGATCGGGCTTTGCCATATTGCCTCAAATTGCCTTACTGCCCGGATTGCGGGCGGAGTATTAGGGAGATCGCATGGATTGTAACAAAAAATCAGTCTGGCCGTTGCAACGCTAGGTGAACCCTGGAAATTATGGAGAATAGCAATTATGGAGAATTCAATGCTTTGCGTCGCCACAGGCGGAACGCCGGATTTTCATAGGTCAGTTCAAAGTCTGGATCGATCGGACTGGCCCCCTGGAGACTGGCATCCTGGGTTAACACAATTATGTCCAATCTTGGGCTGTCTAATTTTGAGTTCTCTAACTTTGAGCTCTCTAACTTTGAGTTTGATCCAGTCGGCCCAGGGGTTTGCCAATAGGTTTCCAACAAGCGACGCTGTTCACTGATCGGTAACGCAACACTCAGAGAATTGAGCAATCCCGTTCGCCCAATTTGCTGCTGCACAGCGGGAAAATAATCGGATAAAGGCGCATAGGTATAGGCGCGCGAAGCTTGGTACTTCCCATGGCCCAACCAAAATAAATTGGTATAGGAACGGTTGATCAACCCAACAAACGCTTGGGGAGACAAATTCAACAACTTACAAAAGCTGAGTAAACGGGCTTCAATCTCCCGATCGCTCACCGTCGTCAAGGGTGCTTCCGGCAAATAGGAGGCTCCATTTTGAAAGGTCACCCACCAGGCATACACTTGTACATCCAAGGTTCCCAGCACCTTGGCCGAGTGATATTCGGGTTTAGCCAGTTCCGCCACCAAGGCATTGAAGTTGTGGCGATAATCAGGCAGAGCTTGCCATTCAGGGAAGTCAGCGCGGACGTGCTGGCCATTGCTAACCAGTGCCTGCGCCTCTCGGAATGGGAAAAGCAGCGCTAAGGCTAAGCCCGTCGCCAGCCCGATCGCCCGCCAGCGTTGCGGCAATCCCTCCGGCTGCACCCGCTGGAACAGTTGCCGTAATCCGTAACTGCCATAGATCACCAGGCCAAAGCCCATCACCCGCAGGAAGCGATCGAAAAATTGATAAATTTGTACAGTTTGCCCCAGGATCACCGTTGAAATAGGTAAGGCAAAACAGGCCGCCACACTCAAAATCGCAATCAATCCCAAACCGCGTCGGCTTTGGGCCGATCGATCGCCCGCCAACCCAAGAAACCACCCCCATAACAACAATCCAACCAACAGATAGTAGGGAAGTTCGCTGGGCAGAAACAGCAGATGTCCCCGATCGACCGGAAAGACGCCCAACCGGGTGGTCGCATCCGGATTGGCCAAACTCCGTTGTATCCAAAAGGGAATACTGGTAACCATAGCCGCCAGAAAACTCACACCAATACCTTGAATGCAAGCGCGTTGCTGGCCGGATTGCTGTCGCAATTGCCAGCATAAACAGATCATGACTGTGCTATTTGCGATCGCGAGAACCACAGCAGAATGGAAATCGCCTTGGAGGAGCAGGCTAAAACTAATACCTAAACCAGCCCAAATTCGCCAATGGCCGACATACCGTTCCCGCTGCACAAATAATGCAGCCAAGCTGCCAAGCTGGAACAACCAGAATAATTCTGTAACAAAGGGCCGGGGAATGCGTCCGCCCCAAAAGGGAATGACCACCGACGAAAATAGCACCGGAAAAGTCAGTGCCATCGCCGCGATCGCCAATCGGAACCACTGGTTTCTCCGGGAGCCCAACGCGGTAAATCGAACTGTGACATAGCTGAGAATGCAACCCAACCCAATGAGCAATACCAATAGCAAGCGATTGAAAGCGGCTGAGGGAATTTGGCTGAGATGGTTAAAGATGACATCAGAAACCTCAGCAAGCACCCCCCCAATAACCCCGGTCGTCAGCAATCCCGCCAAGCCGATCTCCCAACCCAACCCCAACCCAAATGCCCGAAGAACCAGCGTCATCAAGCTGTAGTAGGCGATCGTAACGAGCCCATCCGCCACCCAAAAACCATGGATTCCCAAAAATCGCTCCAGCAGTCCATGGAAACTGACGGATACCCAAGGAAAAGCCCCCACCCCAGTTTCTAATTTTTCCCACAGGGCAAATTCGCCCCATTGCAACTGCCCCACCGCGTTGATCAACGGGTAATATTCCATATCCCCCCCGCGATACAACGCACTAACGGGTAGGGATTCCCCAGAATGCTGCATTCTGTTGAGCAACCAATAGCTCCAGCCTTTCCACAGCAAAACAAGGATCCCAACAAGGCCCCACTTGCCAGGGGGAAAGGGCGATCGCGGAGAGGATTGCAACGACTGGCGAGCCCTCAAGGGCTTTTCGGTGCTGATCATAAGGACGCTCGGCAAAATGGACTGGGAACCGTTCGGTATGGACCTATTATTTCACCCCATTCCTGCAAAGCCGATCGTCCTAATGTTCCCTCAGGACGATCGGGCATCTTTGAGGGCGTAGTCGCGGAAGCGGTTCATATCTGCTTGCAGCGAGGATTCCACCACTTTCCCCAACGCCAGACCATCCATCAATTGCCGAATCACCGTGGGTACCGAGTAGGCCACCGTCAGTTTGACGATGCTGCCCTCTGCCCCGCGATCGTAGAAGCGGATTGCGCCTTTATTCGGCAAACCATCCACCGATTCCCACTGGATAATCTGATGGTGGATTTGGCGAACAATTTTAGACTGCCAAGAAAATTCAAAGCCCCCCGAAGCCAATTTCCACACGGACAAATCCGGGTTATCAGGCCGCACCTTGACGGAATCAATCCACTTCATCCAATTGGGCATTTGCTCCAGGTCTGACCAGAGTGCCCAGACATGTTCGATCGTTGTCGGAATTTCAACCTGTACGGTGTGCTCAAGCCAGTCAGACATAGCGGCAACGGGGGTAAGGGTGAGAGGAGCAGTGGGTAGCGGGAGATCTGTTATCAAGAATCGATCTTTTCTCCCAGCGTAGCGCACCCACTCAGATGCGCGGCGTTAGGAAAGGAACGGTTTTCCTAACTGAGATCGGTAACCGAGATCGGTAACCAGGGTCTGTCACCAAGATCTGGATCGTCTTGGCTGAATATAGATCCCCCAGTTAGGCGTAGGAGTAGCGGAATAGACCTTTGCCTTCCACCTTTTGGCCCAAGGGTTCCAAAATCACCGCAGCCGCTTGTTTACCGGAAATCGTCGCGCCTTCCATGCTGTCGATGTAGTCCTGTTGGGTGTAGCTACCGGCGAGGAAGAAGTTGGCGATCGGGGTCTTTTGGTTAGGACGGTAGGGATCCATGTCCGGTTTTTCGCGGTAGAGGGACTGTGCCAATTTCACCACGCTGAACCAGGTCATCTCCAGATCGCGGGAGGAGGGGAACAGATCGTGCAGTTGCTTGAGGGCGTGCTGGGCAATGTCTTCGTTGCTCATTTTGATAAACGGATCACCAGGGGTCAGCACCACTTGCATCAAGGAACCCTGACCTTCGCGGTAGTAGTCCTTGGGACTGGACAGCGCCAGGTCAGAGAAGCAGGAAAAGTCTGCATCCGCACTGTAAAGCAGGTTGTCAATGCCAGCGGCGATCGCCTGCTTGCGTTTGCTTTCATCCTGCATTTCCGTCACCCAGCCATTGAACCGCAACTGCACGGTCACCACGGGCACAGCTTCCAGTTTGTAGATATTGTCAAACTCTGCCATGCTGCGCCATTCCTGGGGCAGAAGCCGTTGGATTCCCGGCACATCGCAGGCTGCTAGGTAGGCATCGGCGGTGACGATTGCTTCCTCCGCGCCATCGGCGATCGCCAATCCTGTGACCTTAGTATTGCGGCCTTCCCCTTCAAACAGAATCCGACGGGTCTGGCGACGGGTGTGGATTTTAGCGCCCTTAGCGGTGATGTAATCCACGATCGGTTTGCTGAGATATTCCCCCGGCGATCCGGCCAGCATATTCAGCCGGGAAGCTTCCGTTTTCGCAGCGAACATCATAAAGATCGTCAGCATACAGCGGGCGGAAATTTCCTCGGTGTCGATGAATCCCAAGGCCAAGGCGATCGGATCCCACATGCGCTTCAAGCTATTCTGCGATCCACCATGGCTGCGGAACCAATCGGCAAAGCTGATGTTGTCCAGCTTGCGGATCAGTTTCATCGCCACTTCGTAGTTAATCAAACCCGGCACGATCGGGCTGGTTCCCAAGGCGATCGCGTTCTGCACCTTGTCTAGAGGCGTTAACTGACCCGTGGTGAAAAAGGCCTTGAGGCCATGGAACGGTGCACCGACTAGGAAGCGGAAATCCAGCTTGCCAATCTGACCGCCGCGATTGATGAAGGTGTGGACATGCTCCTTAGGCAGCAAATTGTCGTAGGCCCCCACCTTTTTCAGCAGGGCAAACAGGTTGTAATAGTTGTTGAAAAAGACATGCAGGCCCATTTCGATGTGGTTACCCTCGGCATCCACCCAGCTTCCCACCTTGCCACCGACAAAGGGACGGGACTCAAAAATTTCCACCTCATGGCCAGCGTCCACCAGCTCAACAGCCGCCGCCAACCCTGCTAAACCCGCACCAACGATCGCAACACGCATTACGCCACCTAAAAATACGCTACCTAAGAACTTGTAAAGGCCGACTGTCCAGACAGCTTTACAGATTGTAATGGTTTGCGGGTCGGGAAAAAAGTCGTTGCAGAGGATTCTGGGTGCAACAGCCTCTACAACAGACAGCCTCTACAACAGACCGTCTCTACAACAGACAGGCTTTACAGCAGGTACGCGTACTCCAAGGCCGTGCGACCCGCGCGACTTTCGGGAGAGTGACCATGCAGGGTTTTAGCCAGCATCCAGTAATTCAGGATCTCTAGGAGCCAGCGCAGATCCTCCTGAAAGCTCTGGCGATAGTGCTGCACCAGTGCGGCAAAGCGTTTGGCAATGCGATCGCAGGTGTGCTGCCAATTGCGCCGACAGACCAGAGCGAGCTTGAGCAGGAGGCCCACGGTAAAGGGCGCGCCCAAGCCGCCATGGAGTCCCATAAAGCGAACATGCTGCTCAGCGTGACTTTTGGGGTGGGCCAGCAATGTGTCGAGCAATTGCCAACTGACTTCCGTGAGCAATAAATCACTTTGCCCTAAAAAGCCTTTGGGAGAGGCGATCGTTTTCAATTGCATCTCCAGCCATTGACTGACAGAGGCTCCGCAATGGGGATGGTGGGCCTGCTGGGCAAACTGTTGGATGCTGGTGTTCAAATAGGTAGACAGGTGCTGAACCGCTTGGTGGTGGGCAGTGGCTCCGTCCCAAGCCAGCAAGAATTTCTGAGCACTCTCGCGATAGCGCCCCGCTGCTGTTGATTTACCCGCATAGTGTTTGATGGCAAATCGGAGCTGTGGCTCCTCTAGCCCGGTCAGCCGTTGCAGCTCCGTCGAAAATTCTCCGGTGTGGTTGCGCAATAGGGCATTCCGTAGATATTGATCAAGGCATTGATCATAGTGATGTTCCCGTTGCCGTTGGAGATGCGAAACCGCTTCTTGTCCACTATCGCTCGTGTCTTCATTCAACAGGATATGGGGATATAGGAACGGGTACCGCCGCAATTCATCTTGCACCGATCGCCGATGATTCGACGCTTCAGGCTCATCCTCCGTTTGCGCCACATTGACCCGATCGAGCAGCGCCGTATATTGGGGAGACTGCGTAAATTGCGCCACCAGTTTCCGTAAGCGATCGATCACCGGAACCCGACTTAACTGTGTAGGTTTGCGTTGAAAAATGAGGACAAAACCCGCCGTGTAACGCAAGTCCGATCGTGACCACCAATGGTTGATTAAGATATAGCAACAGCGATTGAGCACATTGAGAAATTCCCGATCGGCCTGTTCTGAAGCCACTAAACGATAGACTATTTCTAGAATTTCTGGGTCATGATATTGAGTCCCTTCAATAAACAATTGAGTGAGGCGATCGAGAATATTGGGAAAGGGCAAATACCGTAACTCATACAGGTGCTGATACAGGGATTCAGCATCCTGGTGCCAAGGCAACCTGGAAGGATAGAAATTCATGGTAGAGCCACCTTAAGAAAGATCCACAGAGCACAGAGGGACGAAACCAGACAGCCAGGGAACAACGAGGGGTGCGATCTTGGACGAGTCAAAGGGCAAGGCAAAGGACAAGTCAAAGGGCAAGTCAACCAAACTATTCCAACTATTCCAACTAGAATGTCTTGCATTCTTGAAGTCAATCATTGAAATTTCGCAATAAATCCGCCATTTTGACGGAAAATTGCCGTTGGCGACGAGTCAACTATCACTTTTATCAACACCTATAACAATGAGTACGGAAAATTACAGCAATACATGTAGGAATGATTCTAGGAATGGAGAATTGAGCTGTGATATCAGGGTCGGTGAAGCTGCTAACTGTTCGATCGCCAAGTTCGATCGCCGGGGTAAAAAGAATTATCTCAGAAATATATAAGACTCTGAGGTTAGATTTATGGGGCGTTGATGACAGTTTTTACACTGTCTATCAAGAAATTACAGGGACAGGTCAGTGAATTCCGGGGAGCAGGGTTAATTTGCGACGTTTTGGATGGCGGAAACCCGCAATTGGGAAGAGTCTGGTTCACAGGTGAAGCAGAGGGGTTCCTGCGATCGGGGATGCTGGAAGGCTAGCTGATAGGCATGGAGCCAGTAGCCACAATCGCCTGGAACTGGCACGTTATCGGCATTCGGCTGGGCAGGCACGATCGGCAACCCACCGACGCCATAGAGGGGATCACCCACCAAGGGAAAACCAGCGGCGGCAAGGTGGATGCGGATTTGGTGGGGACGCCCGGTCAGGATCGTGACTTCCAGTAGGGTGTCTTGGGGATTGCGTTGCAGGACGCGGCAGTGGCTCTGGGCGAAGGAGCCCGTGGGGGTAGCGGCGTAAAGGGTGCCCAGGGCGGGATGGGAAATCGGGCCGATCGGTTCCTGGATGGTCAATTCGTCAGCGCTGACCGTCCCACTGGCTAAGGCGCGATAGATTTTACGAATGGCCCGATCGCGCATTTGCTGAGTCAGGTGGGATTTGGCTAAGGGCGATCGAGCGAGTAAGAGCAAACCGGAGGTGCCGCGACCAAGGCGATGGATGGGCACGGGGGGCTGCTGGGGATATTGTTTTTGGATTTGGTGCAGCAGGGTATGTTCCAAAAATCCGGCTCCCGGCAGGACGGGCAATCCGGAGGGTTTATTGACCACCAGTAGATCGGCATCTTCGTAAAGCAGCTCGATCGTCAGGGGCACGATCGGTTCCTGCCAAGGGGGACGATGGTAGGCAAGACGATCGCCTTTTTGCAGGGGAGTATCCGGGGTGGTGGAACGATCGTTTAATTGCACTTGTCCAGACGCAATTTTGGTTTGCCATTCGCTGGCGCTGGAGTGGCGATAGTATTGCGCATAGTATTGCAGAACCGTCAGTCCTACTTGTTGCTTACTGATGCGATCGTGGTATGTCCAGCCTTGGTTCATGGGCAATTGCTGAGAAAGATTTTTCTATCCTCCCGCACCTAATCGGAATGTTAGATGAATAACTTAGCAGAGTTCACTCAGATGTAACTTTAGCGTCCCATTCTATGGATTTGAAAGGTGAATCTGAAGTGACAATAGTAGTGTGAGTGATCTTGCAGAGCTATCAATCCTAACGGTGACTCACCAATACGATCGTCATCGGTTCAACCTGAATTGGTCGGTTGTTAGTCCGATCGAACAGTGGGGAAGAAACGGCATTCCAGATCAATCAGCATCGATCGCCCCCACATCCGATCGGAATTGATCGATCGTTTCAGATCTAGGGAACCACCAACACCGGACAAGGCGACAAACTAATCACCCGATTCGTCACACTATCCTGCGCCCCTTCTCCCGTCAAACCCAGCCCTCGACTGCCCATCACAATCAAGTCTGCACCCATCTCATCCGCCACATCACAAATCGTAAAGGCAGGCTTACCTTGCCGCTCCACCGTTTCCGCTTTAATTCCCTGTTGAGAGAATAGCTCATTGGCCCCTTTCAGCAACTCATCCACCGCATTCACTGACGCCATGGCCAAATCCTCCGACCCATCCTCCACCACTGAGAGAATGATTAACCGGCTCTTGTGTTGCTGCACCAACTCCGCCACCAAATTGGCCGCCTCACGGGATTCACGACTGCGATCGATGGGAAACAAAATGGTCTTAAACATAGCCTGTGCACAATGCCTATGAAAACGTAGCCTATGAAAACGTAGCCTATGAAAACGTAGCCTATGAAAACGGAACCGATCGAACTTGGGAGGATTCAAAGAACTGTTCCAAGTTCCTGCCCCCCCATTTGAAACTACCGCATACAGACCCCGTTTTCATCAGATGTAAACCCAATGTAATGTAACCAAGGCAACAATCCATCACCTCAAGGTTCACCCAGACACCCAATCCTCCCGCGCATCTCCTTTTGCTGAGAGCATCCCCCGTTGGATCCTTTAAGAATTGACCTTCCATCCACGGCCTCACACAATTCCCACGGGCAGCATCTCACTAAAGAAATTGTTGGAGAGGGGTTTTCTTCAACAAATCAATCGTGATGGTAGTCGCAATTAAAACCAACACCGACACAATCAAAGGCACGATCGGCACCACCCCACCTAGCAAGAAAGCCCAACTATCTACATGATTTGCCAGCAGTAGGAACAAATACAACCAGTACTTATGCAATGCATAGAATCCTAAAGAATTCTGAGCCAAGCGTTGGAGCAGGAAGTTATTTTGCAAATTCGCCTGCATAGGATAAATAAATCCCAGAACCATTAAACAACCATAGAGAACAGAAGCCCTTCCATAGAGACTTGTCTCCCAGACCATCATCCTGAGAATAATATCTTGCATTGAAAATGCAACAAACAGTGCTAGAGATAAATATTTAAACTTTCCTAGAACATAACTTCTTATGCCTGAATTTGAAAGTTTCGCCGGAGTCTGAGCAATCGAAGATACAGTAGTCGAAGACAAAGTAGTCGAAGACAAAGCAGTCGTAAATAAATCAGCGACTGCAACATATACAAAAAAGTTGTCAAGTCGATAATAGGAAATTGATTGTCCAGTCAAGAGTAAATATTCAAAGTACAGGGTTGATGCCACAATCACTAAAATTGAGAAAATCTTTCTCTTCCCAGCCTGAACTTTTCGGTAGAAATAGGCCAACCCCACCAAACACATCAAGTCAAACAGAAAGTAAAATACCGAATCCCCAACCAACGGCAAGCTAGGATAAAGTCCTATTAAAATTCGAATTGGATTCTGAGTTAACAACGATCGAACCCCAGAGGCTTCCCCAAGAATCAATTGAGTCACACAATAGAAGACAAGATGAAACCCAGTCCAGAAAGTAAATATCTTCGCTAAGGTTGTCAGTCTTGTATAGAGGTATTGGGAGTTGGAATTTGCTTTTTTAAGAAACAGATGGAGCGAAATCACAAAAAACAGTGGAACTGCCAATAGAAATAATTGTTGGTTGATCGCATCAATGAAATAGCTAAAGTTCCTGGTCACTTGATTTTGGACATTCACCAGCTGAATAGGCTGCAAGTGCCACAGAAGAACTGCAATAATACTAAGCGCTTTGAGCAAGTCTAAGCCTTGATCTCTAGAAGGAGGATGAGCAGAAGCAGGAGGATGAACAGAAGCCATACATGCACCCAAAGACTTTTATTAATCGCTTTCTGCCTAACTATTTCGAATCCTTTACAAATCGTCCATCTACCCTGATGCAGATTTCTATTGCCGTAGATGTTTGAGAGAACGCAGAGTCAGGAATTGAAGAGGAACTCGAAATAGCCATAGCCAACATCTAACGTCTTTAGATATTTCATACTTTGCTGATGGGTAATCCCCTGACCATTCGTTCTACAATCAATGATGCAGGCGGTGCTGGAAGGGAGCGTGGCCAGTAGAGATAGATCAGAACTGCTATCACAAATCCCACCATGCCACAGAACCCACGCAAAATAGCCTTGATGAAGCGATTGCGCCCTAAGTTCTGAGCTGCTTGAGATACGATTCTTGATATCACCGATCTCCTCTACTGTTTTTACGCAGGATCTAGGGTGCGTTCTGCTCACCTAGTAATTGGCTGAGAACCCCATTCGATCGAATAAACGGTTTGAGTTGGTCATAACTCAGTAGATAGCTATCCTCAGGTTCAGCAGCTTTCAGCACATGGGGGAACCCGTATTCATAGTGAAAGATAATGCCCCGATCGGTAATGGTAAAGTGATTCAGATCTTTCACCCGAAACTGGTGCGCTGCATAGATTTTCAGATCGATTTCCTCCTCCCCATAGTCTTGCTTCACTTCCGCCATTTTTTTCTGAATTTCCGCCTGCATTACCTGATTGACTAACCGAGCCACCTGACCGAGCGCTTCCGTTTTAAACAGATGGTGGGCATAGATCACCGTCCCTGTTTTCAGGTTAACCGCAAGGTAGCGCTCAAATCCCGACGGATACGCCCCTGTGCCCCAGCCACGGTAGGTAATGTCCAAAATGGAGTGCTGGTTATAGTTGACGGTATAACTCAACTCATTCAGCCAAGCATAGTCCTCAAACTCAACACGCATCTCCTCCACAGATTTGCCAAAGGCTTGTTGCAGCCCGATCGCTGCTTGCACCTTTTCCTGAAGTGCCGGATCAGCCATGCCCGAAATTTTCGGATACTTGACGATCGCCTCTCGACGACCTAGGGCATCCCCCTGATCGCGCACAAACTTAACCACTTCCTCGGTTACCGTCACTGGCTCTGCTGCCAGACTTGTCCTTTGAGGGGTTTGGGATGGATCAGTGAACCCCATAGCATTCCCAGGAGTCAACCCTGGATGAGACGAGCTAATACCCCCGCGATCGCTCAATTCGATGGATGGATGGGCGATCGCACCCACCCCAGGCAACCCACTCACCACGATTGCCAAAATCAGAAAAACTGTCGATTTCATACTCGTTACCATTTCGCAAAACGCAATTTTCTCAAGAGAGCAAACTGCAAACTATTAGGGAAGAACCTTTAGGGAAGAACCTTTAGGGAAGAGCTTGTAGAGACTCGCCCCGGAAGCCATGAAGGGATCTGTCGTTAACTACAATTTTCTGTAGCTGACTACATTTATTTTGACGAAATTTCGGAGAGGTCGTTCGCAGGAAAGTCCGGGTTTTCCAGAGAATTCCAGGCATTTTCGTTAATCCCCTGCACAAAACTTTACACCGGAGCGAACCTCGGCACCTTCAAGCGTGTTACGCCCCTTTGATAGACTTGATAACTGAAGTCGCTGACATCTTTGTAACGTTGGCGCAACATCAGCAGTTTGGAGGACGCTTAGTGGAAAGCACGCTGGGTTTAGAGATTATCGAAGTCGTCGAGCAAGCCGCGATCGCGTCGGCTCGGTTGGTCGGCAAAGGCGACAAAAACGGTGCAGACCAAGCTGCCGTAGAAGCCATGCGGGAACGGATGAATAAAATCCACATGCGTGGTCGGATCGTGATCGGGGAAGGGGAACGGGATGACGCCCCCATGCTCTTCATTGGTGAAGAAGTCGGTATCTGTAACCAACCCAACGCCGCAGACTTCTGCACCCCAGAAGAACTGATCGAAATCGACATCGCTGTGGATCCTTGCGAAGGTACAAACCTTTGTGCCTATGGTCAACCCGGTTCCATCGCAGTGCTGGCAATTTCTGAAAAAGGCGGCCTGTTTGCAGCCCCCGACTTTTACATGAAGAAGCTGGCCGCTCCAGCAGCAGCAAAGGGCAAAGTAGACATCCGCAAGTCTGCCACCGAAAACCTCAAAATCCTGTCCGAGTGCTTAGATCGGGCGATCGAAGAACTGACGGTAGTCGTCATGAAGCGCGATCGTCACAATGACCTGATCAAAGAAATCCGCGAAGCCGGTGCTCGTATCCAACTGATTGGAGACGGGGACGTTGGCGCAGCCATCAACTGCGGTTTTGCGGGTACGGGCATCCATGCACTGATGGGCATTGGTGCGGCTCCTGAAGGGGTGATCACGGCTGCGGCCATGCGCTGCCTGGGTGGTCACTTCCAAGGCCAGCTGGTGTACGATCCCGCGATCGTGCAAACCAAGGAATGGGCTGACATGACCAAGGAAGGCAACCTAGCTCGCTTGGCGGAAATGAACATCGCCGATCCCGACAAGATCTATGAAGCAGAAGAGCTGGCTTCGGGCGAGAACGTCATGTTTGCTGCAACGGGGATCACCTCCAGCAACTGGCTGGAAGGCGTTCGCTTCTTTGGCGGTGGGATCCGGACTCAAACCCTGGTCATTTCCAGCCAATCCAAAACCGCACGCTTTGTGGACACCATCCACATGGCCGGACATCCCAAGAGCGTTCAACTGCGCTAAGGATCAACCCTTTGCCCTGTCAATGCCCTAGGCCAGGTTTACAGGGATCCAGAGCATTGTGAACCCATGGCGAGGATCGATGCTCTGTTAGTAGATGGGATGGGAGATCGTTGGCCACGGTAACGAATTCGCCAATGCATCCCCCGTCCCCCTCATTACACGCTTTCGGACTTTTCTAAAACATCAACGATTTAATATGAATATCGCGGTTGTTGGACTGACCCATAAAACAGCGCCCGTTGAAGTGCGGGAAAAGTTGAGTATCCCAGAGCCTCAGTACGAAGGGGCGATCGCCGAACTCTGTGCCTGTCCCAACATTGAAGAGGTAGCTGTTCTCAGTACCTGCAATCGTTTAGAAATTTACTTAGTCCTGCGCGAAGTGGATGCAGGCGTCCGCGAAGTCATTCAATTTTTATCCAACCATAGCAAACTTCCGATTTCCACCCTCCGCCCCTACCTGTTTACCCTGCTGCACCAGGATGCGGTCATGCATTTGATGCGTGTGTCCTCGGGGCTAGACAGCTTGGTCCTCGGCGAAGGCCAAATTTTGGCGCAGGTCAAGCAGTGCCACCAAGCAGGGCAGCAATGCACCAGTGTGGGACGGACGCTGAATCAGTTATTCAAGCAGGCGATCGCCGCTGGGAAGCGCGTGCGCACCGAAACCAGCATTGGCACTGGGGCCGTTTCCATCAGTTCCGCAGCGGTGGAATTGGCCCAAATGAAGCTGGGGGATTTGGCTCCCTACAAAATCCTCATCCTGGGTGCAGGAAAAATGTCCCGCCTCCTGGTCAAGCATTTGGTGTCCAAAAATGCGGTAGACATGACCGTCCTGAACCGCACCATGGGACGGGCGCAGGAACTGGCCAAGGAATTCCCCGAAGCCCATCTCAAGCTGGGCCTGATGGATCAGATGATGGCACAACTTGCAGAAGCGGATATTGTGTTCACCAGTACGTCCGCGACGGAACCTATCCTCGATCGGGCAAAATTAGAATCCGTCTTAGACCCGCAGCGTCAAGTGTCTCTCATTGACATTGCCGTTCCTCGCAACGTCGATGCCGATGTGAACGAGTTATCCCACGTCAAAGCCTACAACGTAGACGACCTCAAGGCCGTCGTGGCCCAAAACCAAGAAAGCCGCCGTCAAATGGCCATGGAAGCAGAGTCCCTGCTGGAAGAAGAAGTGGAAGCCTTTGAAACTTGGCTGCGATCGCTCGATGCCGTCGCCACCATCAGCAGCCTCCGCAACAAGGTCGAAGCCATTCGCACCCAGGAACTAGAAAAAGCCCTCTCCCGCCTAGGGAACGACTTTGGGGATAAGCATAAGGAAGTGGTTGAGGCCCTGACTCGCGGTATCGTCAACAAAATTTTGCATGATCCCATGGTGCAATTGCGGGCCCAAAAGGATGTCGATACCCGACGGCAAGCCATGCAAGCCCTCACCGTCCTGTTTAACCTGGAAGACGCGCAACAGGAAGTCCGGGCTTAGTGATTCCGGCGATTCCAGCGATTGGGGAGATTCCATTGGGAAATTGCGTTCTACCCTGGGGATGCAACCGTTTTCCAGGCGGATTTTCCCAATTGCTGTTGATCCAAGCACGATCGATCCAATCAGCCAACACTCCGATCGCGAGCTTACTCGTGAGCTTATCAGTTAAATCGGATCGGTTAAATTGGATAGGCTAAACCGGAGCGTCACAGGATTCAAAGGAGGCATTTAAGGGCAACAGCACGGAAAACGTCGTCTGCCCAGCTTGGCTCATCACCGTCACTTGGCCACTGTGTTTCTCCACCAGTTTTTTGACAATGCTGAGCCCCAAGCCAGTCCCTTTACCCGCCGTCTTCGTGGTAAAAAACGGTTCAAAAATTTTTTCCTGAATCTCTGGAGCAACCCCAGGCCCATTGTCGGTAATTTGTACCACGATCGCTTGATCCACTTCCTTCGTAGTGACCGCCAAAGTACCCTGGTAGTTCATCGCCTGCAACGCATTGTGGATTAAATTATTCCAAACTTGATTCAGTTCCTCAGGGAAACAGCGCAGGGGCGGCAACGGTCGGTAATGGCGAATCACTTCCACATGGTGTCTCATTTGGTTGTGATACAGGGTCAAACTGGTTTCAATCCCTTCCGTCACATCCGCTTCGATCGGGACCGTGTAGTCTCGGTGATAGGCATAGCGACGCAGAGCCTGGACAACTGTCACCGCTTGATCCACCGCCTCCAAAATGGTTTGGGTACTGCGATGAAAACCAGCCAGCATATAGGCTTGTTCCAAAATCTCCATCGCATTGGGATCCGTGACCAGCGGCTCAAAGAGATCCAAATCTTGCAAAATCCCAAGATCCACGAGAATATCAGCAATTTCCTCGGCGGCAGCAATATTCTGCTCAGCTAACTGGGGCATGATCTGCCGTCGCCACTGGCGCTTTTCCCGGCTAGACATCTGCAAAATTTTCGGCGTATTTTCCCGCGATCGTGCCAGGAGATTCAAAAACAGCGATTGCTGCTCCGGGGAAAGGCTTTGAAGACAGGTCGGCAGCGTTGTTAATCGTTGCGTCAGTAATTGGTCTACGTTTTTGGCCGACGATCGAATCACCCCCAACGGAGAATTCATTTCATGGGCCACCGAAGCTACCAATTCCCCCAAGGCGGCCATCTTCTCATTTTGGATCAACTGGGCTTGGGTCGCTTTGAGTTCGGTCAAGGCTTGGCTCAATTCAGAATTCTGAGCCTGCATTTGGCTTTGCAGCGATCGTAGTTGCAAATGGGTCGTAATCCGCGCCAACACCTCTTCGATCTGAAAGGGCTTGGTGATGTAGTCCACCCCTCCCACTTCAAAGGCTTTCACCTTATCCAACACATCCGATGCAGCACTGAGAAAAATGATGGGAATATCTTGAGTCCGGGCATCGGCTTTGAAATAGCGACAGACTTCATAGCCGTCCATTTCCGGCATACTGATGTCCAACAAAATCAAGTCAGGCGGTAATCCCTGGGCCGCTGCGATCGCCTGTTTGCCACTCACGGCGGGACGGACGGTATACCCTCGCTGAGTCAATAAGGTCATCAACAGCCGCAGATTAGTAGGCGTATCATCCACAACTAGGATATTGGCTAAGGAGGAAGAAGTCATAGAGGGCGATCGCGCTGGTGGTTGGGGGGCTGGGGAAGTGGGGAATGGGCGTTATGGTGGAATTCGGTGGGATGGGATTGGAGGGGCTTTGGCTTGCATCTAGGGTTGGCTGGAGGCTCTAAGCTTGGCTGGGGAAGGCTCTGGGGTCAAGGAGGTGGCCAGTTAATCCCCTATGGCCAGTTAATCCCCTATGGCCAGTCACCCCCAACCCTATGGCCAGTTAATATGGCCAGTTAATTAGGTAGCAAGTCAATTAGGTGGAAAGTCAATAGGTGGCAATTTAGCTAGGTGCATTTAGGTGCATTTAATATTAATCAATCCCAAATTATCCTATCCTTGCACAGTAGATTCCTGGGTAATTGGAATGACCTCGGTGATGAGGTGCAGGATAACGTCGTACTCAAATTGATCGATTAGGGTGCGGAGTTTGGTTATGACCTCCGGAAATTGAGGTTGCAAATCACTCAACAGTTGCTCGATCGTCTCTACATCGATCGTCATCACAGCCTGATAAAACGATCGTAACCATTCGGGCGGTAAGGGTTGGAGTCCTTGGGCCGTGAGGGTCAACCATTGCATCGGAATGGATGCCGATAAATCCGTAGGCAAAGCAGCCTCTAAATCCACAGACGCAGCAGCCTCTGCCCCAACCATTTCGTCTTCATAACAATACTGCACCCCTAAGTGGGTCGTCATCGTGGCAAAAATCTCCGCAGCCCGAAAGGGTTTGCGCAGGAAATCATCACACCCTGCCGATAAAATCAGGGACTTTTCTTCTTCAAAGACACTGGCCGTCAGGGCAATAATCGCAGTGGCTTGGCCCTGATCCGTCATCCGAATGCGCCGGGTCGCCGTGTATCCATCCATCACCGGCATCCGCATATCCATCCAAATCAAATGGGGCTGCCAACGTTGCCATTCTTCGATCGCCGCTTGACCCTGGGCCGCTTCCCGCACTTCAAACCCGATCGGTTGCAACAAATGCCGGAGAAGCTTACGGTTCGTCTCGGAATCATCCACCACCAAAATGCGATAGGACGGTTGACCTGGCTGAAGGCCCACCACCGTTCTCATCCCTTGAGGCGCGGGGGGCGGGGATGGCGCAACCGGCTCCATGGGAATCTGGAATTGGAAACAGGATCCCTGACCCAGTGTGGAACTCACCGTCAAACAGCCCCCCATCAATGCCACAAACTGTTGACTAATCGACAAGCCCAATCCCGTCCCCCCCTGTTGCTGTCCGGTGGCCGTCTGCTCAAAGGCCCGAAATAAGCGATCGCAGTCTTCCGGCGCAATCCCAGCTCCGGTATCCACAACAGAGAACTGGAGGCATATAACCGCCGCCCCTGGGGCATCGCTGGCTAATCCTGGCTGGACTGGAGCCGGCTGAACTGGAACCGGCTGGACTGGAACCGGCTGGACTTGCAGTTGCACCGACCCCTGTTCCGTAAACTTAATGGCATTGTTAATTAAGTTGATCAATACCTGCCGTAGTTTGACCCCATCTGCTCGAACCCAGCGGGGCACCTCGGACGATCGCACCACCTGCAAAGCCAAGTTTTTTTCCGCCGCCCGCAGCCGAAACATGTCCTCCAAAGTGGTGAGCAATTGATCCAAATCCAAATCGCCCAAATTCAGCGTTGCATGACCCGCCTCAATTTTGGAGAGATCCAACACGTTGTTAATCAAGGTCAACAAATGCTCGCCACTCGTCAAAATCATCCGGAGGTGATCGCGTTGGGGCGGGGGCACCAGGGGATCCCGATCGAGCAATTGGGCAAACCCCAGAATGCCATTCAGGGGCGATCGCAGTTCGTGGCTCATATTGGCCAAAAAGCGACTCTTGGCTTGGTTCGCGGCATCAGCCACTTGTTTCGCCTGCTCTAGCTGCCAGGTCCGTTCCCGAACTTTATCCTCCAGCGATCGGGCATAGGCTTCCAAACGCTGACGCGCCTCTTGGATGTCCTGCCCCATTTGCTGAAAGGCCGCCATCAAGACGGCAAGTTCCTGGATCCTCGATCGAAGCAACGGTGGAGATGCCTGACCTGCTGCCACGCTCCGGCTGGCCTGACTCAGACGCTCGATCGGGGCTGTAATCCAGTGGGCTAGTAACAAACTCACCCCGATCGCCACGCCCAGCGACAAACCACAAAGCACGATCGTGCGCTGGGTATTAGCCTGAATCTTCGCCATAAACGTCGATTCGGGAATGGTTGCCACCAACATCCAATCCAATCCTGTGGTCTGTGAGAGAGACACACAACGGAGAAAATGTTTCTGGCCATTCAGTTCCACCCGATCGGTATAGGAATGATCCAACGGCTGAACGGTCAATTGACTCAGCGTCGTCCGAGCGGCCAATTGGGTAAGGGGATCGGGACTTTGGGTGGCCAACATCAGAGATGACGCTGGTTGAGAAGTTGATTGAGCAGCCGCAGGCGCGATCGAAGTGGCGACCAAGCGTCCTGAACGATCGAGAATCAACAAACGACTCTGATCGCCCCAACTCAGTTTTTGCAATAAATGGGAAATGTGGGTTAGCACAAAATCCACCCCCACCACCCCTAGGCGTTGGCCCTGGGGCGTCCGGACCACTTGGATGGCCGTAATTTTGGGCCGCTTCTCCAAAAAATCAATATAGATCTGGCTCCAGCGGGGTTGATGGGAGGCGATCGCCTGCTGGTACCAGGGACGACGGCGGGGATCAAAGGGCTTCGTTACCTGAATGAGCGACCCCAGCGTCCCGTCAGGGGTTAAGTGATAGTCCTGAAACCGATAGTCTGTGGAGTCATTCACCAAACTGCCATGCCAAGTTCGATCGGACTGTAACCCAATCCCCACAAAGGATCCCGTTTCGCTGCCAAAGTAAATTGCAGACACACTCGGCGAATTAAAGGCTTGCCGCTGTTGCCAAAAATTTTGTCGCAGGGCTGCATGCTGAACGATCGACCGCTGGCCCGTCGCCAACTGCTGGGCATTCATCTGATTAATCGTCTGCGGAATGGCCAGGTACTGTTGGATGGCCTGATCCAAATGATCCCCCGTCTTCCTCAGCAACTGGAAGGACAGATCTGCGATCGCTGCTTGGCCATTGCGGAAAGACAGGTACCCCACCAAGCCAACAATGCCCAAAATCTGCACAACCCAGGTCAGACTCAATACCCAATTTAAAGGAACCCGGAGCGATCGCCATCGAACCACGCTGCAACCTCCTCCTCCCAACGCTACTCAGTCTTGGACTGAATGGCCAGTAATTGATCCAGCATGCTGAGTTGCAACTTGCTCAGGGCCACCAACTTTTCCAGCTTGGCCTTTGGCATCGGAACGTTGGACGGGATCGGTGCATTTGGTTCCCCATAGAGGGACTGTTGCAGGATTTCCAAACTGTCCGCCACCGTAGGCCGGAGTTCCTGCACAATACGTTGACGATAGGCTTGGAGTTGTTGATCTTTTTGGTGCAGTTCTGTGGTCTGCGCTTGAACTTGACTCTCCAACCGAGTATTCAAAAGTTGCATTTCCTGATGGGCACCTTGCAACTCATTGAGAGATTGCTGCAAATAGCAATTCACTTCCACCAATTGCGTAGCTTGCGCTTCTAGCTTTTTCTGGTATAGATAGTGGTGCAAAGCCTCGGAAACCGTTGCACCGAGTTCTTCTGATTTCCAAGGCTTCAGGATATAGCGGTAGAGTTGTGCTCCCTCGATCGCATTCGAAATTCCTTCTAGATCCGCCTGTCCGCTGATCATAATATTGAGAGTGTTGGGCGATCGATCGTGAATTTGCTCTAAGAGTTCATCCCCTTTCAATCCCGGCATGATGTAATCAGCCAACACTACCGCAACTTCATAGCCATCGACCTGGAGTTCTCCAAACAACTCAAGGGCCTCTTCCCCGTCTTCCGTCGTTTCAATGAGGTAGGCATCTCCCAAAATTCGTTTTAGCTCAGTTTTCAAGCTAGCGAGCACCATTGGCTCATCGTCAACGCAGATAATGACAGGCTTTTTAGCAGCAGGCATAGTACCATTGAACCAAAAACGAAGAAACGCTATGCAGCAGGGAGTGATCGATCGGCCCGAAGGAGGTCACTTTCCCGAAGATCCTGCTGGATAGTCTATGCAAAACCACCCAAAATAGCTAGCAGCTTTTCTCGCTTTCAAAAAAAGAAGAACCATCAAGCGAACCACAGGATAGGCATCTTTCATGATCTACTGAATAAGATCCATATGAAATCCATCAAAATAAAGGATTTTTCGGTAAAATATGTTGTTTTTTCGTAAAAGTCTTGGGTTGCAGTAGACATCTTGTCCAGAAGTGGACATAGTTAATGAGAAAGTGGAAATCGTAAGCGATAAGGTCAATTGAGATGAGGGCCATGGGCAACCTAACGTTTAGATCCTGGAGGCTTCACCCATTAACGTTTTTGACGCATTCTGTTGATCCACCGAGAATATTGGATATTTTGAATAAAACGCTTTGAATAAAACGCTTTGAATAAAACACCTTCAGACCAGACCCACTCGGCTCGATTGGCTGCCCCTAGATTCAACCCCTGACTCAAGACTCTACCTTGCCATTTCACTTCGCACACCGGATTGCCCGTAGGCTGAATCAGATCGCCCATAGGCTTCACCGCACTCCTTCTCTACTGTTATGAAAATTTTTTTGTCCTCACTGTTCAGTAGCCTTGTTCTTTTGAGCCTCGTCGGTTGTAATCCCAGCCCGGTGAGTAATCGTACTGGATCCGAACAGTCTCAGGGCAGTCAACCCCAACCTTCCCCCCAATCCCAGACGCCCACGATCGTTAAAATTTCTGGTTCTAGTTCAACAGTGCTATTGCTAGAAATTTTGGCGGAAGCCTATCAAGCCAAAGTTAACACCGTCAAAATTGAATTTGTCACCAGCAACCAATCGGGAAGCTCGATCGCAGCTTTAACCAACAATCTCGTCGAAATTGCAGGCAGTAGCCATCCCCTCAAACCCGAAGAAAACAATGGCCAATTGCAGTACCGGGAAATTGCCAAAGATCCCCTGATGGTGGCCACCCATCCTTCCGTTACGGGCGTGCAGAACCTCAGTAAAGCCCAATTGCAAGGCATTTACAGCGGTACGATTCAGAATTGGAAGGAACTCGGTGGCCCGGATGCCGCAATCATCGTCCTCGATCGCCCCGAAGATGAATCCGCCAAAAAATTACTCCGCAAACATTATTTAGGGGAGACCCCCACCACCCCCAAGGCAATCCTTCTCAAAAAAGAAGGCGAACTGATCCAGAGCTTGCGGGAAACGCCCTACGCGATCGGAGCCTTCTCCCATGCCTATGCCCAAGTCAAACAATTACCCGTCAACGCCCTCCGATTAGACAATGCGGAACCCAGCCCAGAAAACTGGAAACAGGGAACCTACCCCATGGCGCGACAAATGGGCATCGTTTGGAATAAACAACCTTCCCCAACAACCGCAGCGTTTGTGGAATTTATTTTTAGTCCCGAGGCAGACAACATTTTGCAAGCTAAAGGGTTTATTCCCACGCGCTAGGGGTCAATGATGCAGTTTCTGAGGACGTATAGACACTTAAGCCTACGACAGCAAATCGTCTTGCCCTTTCTCGCAGTCTTTATGACAATTTTGCTGATTGGGTCGTTGGCGATCGGCTATTGGCTCACCCAGACCCTAGAAGAACAGCGCTATGTGGAATTGAAGGATTTTGCCCAGCGGGTACAAGCCGACCTCCAAGCCAATCAAGCCGCCTTACTTGCCAAAGCCCAAGTGCTAGCCGATCAACCCGCTCTCCAGCAGGCCGTAGAGAGTCAAGATCGATCGGCCTTAATGCAGATCCTGATCCCCACCAAGGCTGAACTCAAGTTGGATTGGATCAAAGTCATCAATACCCAGTCCCAAAGCTTGGTTGATTTGACCAATGAGACCATCCAGCAGAAAGGCGTCCTCGATCCCAAAATTTTTGCCAGTGCAGCCAAGGGCGTTACCCTAGACGACTGGCTCAGTACACCTGATAACTCCCGCATTTTGGGGGTTGTCACCGTACCCATCAAAACCAAGACCTTGATGGGGGGACTGGTGTTGGGCCAAGAGATGACAGAGGATAGCCTGACCCACATTGCCCAAGGTTCATCCAAACAAATTATCGTGATCTCTGGCCCACAGGTAGCGGCTTCCATGGTGGGATCGCTGCGCGATCGCCTTCCCTTTCAGCCCCTGCCCCAGCAGCGAGTCAAAATCCAAGGACAAACTTTTTTGACCGTCTCCTTTGACATTCCCCGCTTGAGCGATCAGCCCCTCACGGGGATTGTCCTTTCCTCCACGCAACCCTTAGAAGCCGCTAAACAAACCCTCTGGCTCCGACTGTTAGGGGTGCTCGTGCTGGGAGGAACCTTGATTACCTTGCTCGGCCTCCGGATTGCTGAGATGATTGTTCGGCCCATTACAGCCCTCACCCAGGCAACCCAATCCTTGGCAGAGGGCAATCTCGATCGCGCCCTGCCCGTCGATCGATCGGATGAAGTCGGCAAGCTCAGCAACGCCTTTAACCAAATGGCAGAACAGCTACGGCACTTATTTTCTGTCCTAGAAGCCTCCAACAGTCAGCTAGAGCAACGGGTCGAAGAACGCACCCAGGAACTGTCCAAAGCCATCAGCCAACTGAAACAAACCCAAGCGCAAATGATTCAGGCTGAAAAAATGTCGAGTCTGGGCAAGCTGGTGGCGGGCATCGCCCACGAAATTAATAACCCTGTAACGTTTATTTACGGCAATCTAGAGCATTTGGATCCTGCAACGCAGCGGGTTTTGGAATTAATTGATCTCTACCAACAGTATTACCCCCAGGCTCCTCCTGAAATTGAAGCTCGCATTGCGGAAATTGAATGGGAGTATTTGCGGGAAGACATCCCAGCGATGCTGAATTCGATGCGGATTGGGAGCCAACGGATTCGCGAAATCGTCCTGTCGTTACGCAACTTCTCACGCCTAGATGAAGCGGAAACCAAATGGGCCGACATTCACCAAGGCTTGGAGAGTACACTCCTCATTTTGCGCCATCGGCTCAATGCAACACCAACTCGGCCCCAAATTGAAGTAGAACGCAATTATGGCGAACTCCCGCCCATTTTGTGCCATCCGGGGTTGCTCAATCAAGTCTTTCTAAACATTTTGACCAACGCGATCGATGCGCTGGAAGACCGACTAAAAAACGACCCTAGCTTTACGCGACCCTATATTTTTATTTCGACGGGATTCACTCAAAGAAATCGCATCAAAATTGTAATCGCCGATAATGGGCCAGGCATTCCGGAGGACATTCAATCCCAAATTTTTGACCCCTTTTTCACCACCAAACCGGTCGGCCAGGGGACGGGGATGGGCATGTCGATTAGTTACCAAATCATTACTGAAAAGCACCATGGCAACCTCATCTGCCGATCGACCCCAGGCAATGGCTGTGAGTTTAAGATTCTGCTGCCTTACAATCCCCAAAGAACTGCGATCGCTGATATTCCCATGAACGCACCGTAAAAGAGCGCCATCAAATAACCGTAAAACAGCACCATAAACTATATGCGCAATCCCAAAAACATATCCGCAATCAAAAAAGGACGTGTCTGCACACGCCCTGAATCTACAAGTTAGCGAATGTAGGATCTCTACAGAGAACTCTACAAGGTGATTTGCCTCTATTACGGATCAATGTTCTATCATTTGTGGAATCTCTAGCAATCCAGTCTGAGTTGCAAGCATCTATCAAATACATACTCGCTAAAACGCACCATGCCAGAAGTCGATAACGTGGAGTCTTTGATCCAAATTGCTTGTAGTCATCCACCGGGAAGTCTAGAACGACAGCGATATCTCACGAAAGGAATTCGATTGATTTCGCCGCGATTATGGCGAGAATCAGTCCCTTATTATCAAGATGCTTTGCAGCAAACTTGGGTTTTCTTCTGCCAAAACATTTGTGAAGCGGGTACAGGAGAAGCGTATAACCCAAAGCGAGGGAGCGTTGTCACTTGGTTGAACTACTACCTCAAACGACGGCTCCAAGATGGATTTACCCAAGCCCAACACCAAAAGATCACAACCGCATCTGCCTACGCCCGAGTAGAACGATCGGGGGGCGAGGGGGACGTGGTTGACCCGATCGATCATTTGCCAGCACCGGACAGCATTCCCCCCATTCTCGAAGCCGTGCAGACCTGGGCCAGTGCTGATGCAACGGGAGAGTTACGTCAAGTTTGTATCGAAGGGCATCCCCAGGTGAACTGCCAGCTCTTAATTTTGCGACGGCTCCCCCCAGAAAGCAGTTGGCAGGCGTTGGCGGCAGAATTTAAGGTATCGGTTTCGACGTTGAGTAGTTTCTATCAACGGCAATGTTTGACCCGTTTGCGTAAATTCGGGGCAGCGGAGGGATATATCGATTAGCCCATGAGTCTTCATCACAGGGAGATGAGGATGACGGGTAGGCAGGCTGTTGAGTGCATAGGAGAAAGCCAAGATGAATGCCCAATATTTTGAGGAAATTGCCTTACCGATGCCGTTAACCCAGAGCGCTTTCGCGATCGCCGATCGCTTTGCAGCAGCTCAACCATCGGGCAGCAAGCGGGATCAAGTCCGCCACAATACCTTAGCCGTGCAAGTGGTGGCGGACTATCTGCATTTAATGGGAATTGCGACTGCTGTCTCAGACGGTGATAGCTGGAATGCCGTGACCCAACTCTGTAGCAATGTTGCGGATTTAGTCATTCCTGGGGTGGGGCGTTTGGAATGTCGGCCTGTCACTGATTTCCCCGCTGATTGCTATATTCCTGCCGATGTTTGGCACGATCGCATTGGCTATGTCGTTGTTCATCTTGATCTGGATGTCAAACAAGAAGGTTTAATTCTGGGTTTTGTTCCTGCGGTCACCCAAGAAAATTTGCCCTTGAGTCAATTGGGCACGATCGATGACCTATTGAGCCATTTATTTGCATTACGCACGCAGTCGGTAACAGAAACTCAAACAAGTTCAACAATGGCCCAAGCATCACTGGAGCGAACTAAGTTAACCCAATGGTTAGACCAATTGGATCAGTGGGTGGACAGGGGTTGGCAGGCGATCGAACAGTTGTTATCCCCCGCACAACTGGCTCCCGCCTATGCCGTGCGTCATGACCCACAAGATCCAGATACCGTCGAATTTGTCACTCAAGCGAAGCGGTTAGATTGGCAGCGGGGAGACATTCCAGTGATTTTCATTGCGGGGGTGGCCGAATTACCGGAAGCCGTGAGGATACGCATCCAAGTTTTCGCGATCGAGCCAACTAGCAATCTCCCCCAGGATTTGCGGCTGCAAGTCTTGGATGAGATGGGTCATGTTTTTCTGGAGACGGTTTCTGGTCATCACGATCGGGGATTACAACTAGTATTTGAGGGAGAGAGGGGAGAGGTTTTTGCAGTGCAATTGGGTTACCAAGGTGAGATGATTGTGGAGCACTTTGAAATCTAGCTGTAAGAAATTTTGAAATTCTTTTAAATCTAATGGCGGCCTTAGTTGTCCTAAAGTTTACAGAAGGCAGTTGGGAACAGGGGTTTCCAGTGGTGTTGCAGATCGCTGAGGCAGGACAGGCGATCACCACAGAAATGGCCGGAAAACTTCCCGCGAATCCCCATTTGCCGCAACTTTATGGGCAATGGCAAGCGGCCTATCAAGCCCTCGTGCATACCCCACGGCTTTCCGCCAAGCTTGGACAAACTACAAAAATTCCGAGTACTTCAGGCTTGCAGCAGCTAGCCCAACAACTCCAAGCCGAATTTCAACAATGGTTAACGGCAGAGTCTTTTCGGGGAATTCGGGAAACCTGGTTGGAAAAATTGGCCAGTGATCAAGCCGTTCGGGTGGTTTTGCAAACCGCTGATTCGATCGTTCAAGGTCTCCCTTGGCATCTGTGGGATATTGTGCAACGGTATGGTCAAGCGGAAATTGCGCTGAGTCGGCCCTCTTTTGATCGGATTGCTCCAACCGTAAAACGATCGAATAAAGTTCGTATTTTAGTCATTATTGGCAACAGTGAAGGGATTGATACAACCACTGATGTAGAGTTACTCAGACAACTCCCACAGGTTGATTTAGAAGTGCTCCAAGAGCCGTCCCGGCGTCAGTTGAGCGATGCGTTGTGGGAACAGACTTGGGATATTTTATTTTTTGCGGGTCACAGTTCGAGCCAGCCCGATCGCGCTAAGGGACGTTTAGCCATTAACGCGCAGGATCATTTAAGTCTGAGTGAATTGAAATATGCCTTAGAACGCGCACTCAACGCCGGATTAGAGCTTGCCATTTTCAATTCCTGTGATGGGTTAGGTTTGGCGCAGGAATTAGCTACCCTCAAGATTCCAGAATTGATTGTGATGCGGGAGATGGTACCCGATCGAGTAGCCCAGAAATTTTTGCAATATTTTCTCAGTCATTTTTCCCAAGGGGATTCACTCAGTGTATCGGTGCGACAGGCAAGGCAGCGTTTACAGGCATTAGAAGACGAAGCGCCCTGTGCGACCTGGCTACCCGTTTTATTTCAAAATCCTGCCCACACCCCACCCACTTGGCAGAGTCTGTGTCAGGGTAAAGTAGACCCTGCGGATCTAGTGCCAGATCCCCAAATTTCCCCAATTCCCAACATTTCCCCGATTCCACCGATTCCCGCAGCAGGCTCGCCCAACGCCCATCGAGTTTCCCAAATTCTTAGGTGTACGGGATTGGGTTTCCTATCGGGGTGTGTAATGCTGGCCTTACGGAGTTTGGGCGCATTGCAAGACTGGGAGTTGCAAACCTTGGATAGGATGATGCGAATGCGACCGGCGGAACCCACAGATAGCCGCATTTTGTTAGTCACGATCGATGAAACAGATATTCAAGAACAACCCGATCGGGGCCAAGGTTCGCTATCCGATACGGCATTAAATCAACTATTGCAACAGCTAACCTCCTACCAACCCAGAGCGATCGGGCTAGATTTGTATCGCGATTTTCCCACGAATGTCCAGCAGCTAACCAAGCAACAATCACAATCCAAGCAACAATTACAACCTAAGCAGCAATCACAACCTAAACAGAAATCACAACCTAAACAACCATTCCAGCTCAAGCAACAACTGCAACAATTGGATCATCTCATCACCCTCTGTAAGCATAGTGACGCTGAAGGAAAGCAAGCAGGCATTGCAGCTTCACCGGATGTCCCGATCGAACGGGTTGGCTTTAGTGATTTCATTAGTGATCGGGATGGCGTTTTACGACGGCAATTGATGTTCATGAATCCTGACCCAGCATCCCCTTGTTTAGCGACCTATGGATTTGGGACACGCTTGGCGATCGAGTATTTATTTTCAGAAGGCCATGAAGCTGAATTTACCCCCGATGGCAAACTGCAATTTGGCAAAACGTTGATTCCGACCATTCGCCGTCCGATGGGGGGCTATCAAACGATCGACGATCGGGGTGGCCAAATCTTATTAAATTATCGCAGTGGGAATCGACCGTTTCAGCAAGTTAGTTTGATGCAAGTTTTGCGGGGCCAAGTTGCGCCAGAGTTAGTTAAAGATCGCGTAATTTTGATTGGCACGATTGCCACCAGTGCTGGGGATTATTGGATGACACCGCTGGGACGATCGACGGATGCACAGTTACAAGGCGTCGTGATTCAAGCCCACATGACGAGTCAACTTCTGAATCATGTACTCGATCGGCGGCCTTTAATTCACAGTTGGTCAAAGGGGGACGAAATTGCTTGGATACTGGGTTGGACAGTGGTGGGAATTGGTTTGATTTCCTGCGTGCAACACTGTTGGCTCAAGCATTCTATTTTGGGAACGATCGCGATTTTCGGAGTGTTTTGGGGTGGATTTTTGTTCGGGGGGTATGCTTTGCTGCTGCGGGGCCTGTGGGTTCCTGTCGTGCCACCCATCGCAGGAATCGGGCTGGCTACGTTAATCCTGGTAGTCAGCCCGAAACATTTGGGGGATTATGAAAGTAACCGCTAAACGTAATAATTTTGGATTAGGGTTTGATTACCGCTTGCTGAATGTCACGAAGGTCAAATTCTTGGACAATTCCGTTTTTTAATTCAACCCGAAGTTTGCCTTGACTCGGCAGCGGAACCACTTTTCCAGCACTAGCTTGGTTCAGATCGATCGCGCCTTCTAGTTTGATTTTGTAATTGCCACCGTAGCCTGTGCCCTCGGTGAGGCGCATGAGAATGCGTTGACGACGGGAGATCTGGAAGGTGACAGTTTTGCGATCGCCGCTGCGGCTATTGGCAGTCGGCATCAGGGGGACAGGAAGGAGTTCATTGTTGTTGTCATCGTAGAACTGGAGAGAGGCAACGGCAATGCTGCCTGTGGAAGGTTTGAGGTCAATGGTCACTTTGACATCGCCCGCATTGGCATCAAACCCAAAGAAAACGTCAGATTGGCGGGTGAGGGTGCCTTTAATTTCGTTGCTTTGGATCAACGTGGGGCGATCGCGATCGGTGGATTGGGCCTGGGCAGGCATCGTCGATGGCGCAAAGCCAATGATGCCGACGGTGGTGAGGAGTGCAAGGGTGGGAAGGCTAATCGTACGGTTGATAAATGCTTGATAGGACATGATGGGAAGTCTCCAAAGTTGTGTTTAAACGTGTGGGCAGGTGGGAAGGTGTGGAAGGATGGGAATGATTGAGAGATTTGCTCAAGCGATCGGGGCTGCGACTAAGAAACGAGTCATCTTCATGATGGAAATCTCCTTGGTATGTTTTAGAGTGAGGTGGTTTGCGTGTAATCTGTTTCAGATAGCTACCTATCGGAGTGAGAGGCAAGTATTACGCAAATATCGAAAAGTTTTTGAGAAAAGTTTTTGAGAAATATTTTGCGGACGCTCATGGCGTCCATCAAAGTCCTTTAGAATAGGCGTTAGGTGAAACAGAAGACCTGATCGATCGATGAATCTTCAAGAAGTCAAGCATCAATTTCCAGAAGCGGTAGCTGAGATCGAGGCACTTGAAAATCTAGGGTTCGCCTCGCGCAGTCTTGATTGGATTGATACCCTTGACTTGGAGCAGGCAAAGACAGCTTGCTGGTTAGTCGGAAGAGTCGGTGACGATCGAGACGCTGATGCCCTGATCAGTATTTTGTCTGGTCACCGTCGTGAATTATTCATACAAGCAGCGACCTCCCTAAGTCTCATTGCAACTGGGAAGCACATCCAATCCTTATTATCAATTCTCGTGACTAGTTCTGATCCGACACAACGAAACAGTGTGGTGTATGCACTTTCGTTTCTAGCAAATCGCGAAAGAGAACAGGATGTAATTAGTACGCTGATTGAAATAGTAGCCAACAAGGCGGATACTTCTGTGATTAGAGCGCAAGCATTAGAAGGAATTGGTAATCGGCTCTCCACGGAATTACCAGAAAATCTATATCAGCGAGCAGTGGATGTAATGATTCAATCGTTGGATGATACGGAAGCTGAGGTGAGGTTTTGGGCCTGTTTTGCTGCGGGTGCGACCCAAACCAAGGAGGCATTACCCAAGCTGCAAGTACTGGCACAGACCGATCGTACAATCCTCTCCGGGTGGTGGGCGGTGGGCGAGGAAGCCCAAGACTCAATCACGCTGATCAATGGAGGAACTCCTCCACTTCGTCAACCCTATAAACCATCTATGCCCTAATCCCGTAGGGGGCAGGTGAGATAAGGGTTGCAACGAGAGTTTGTCATATTGCTAACGGTTATTTGAGTCGTGGTCATCTCTGTTGTGCGCGATGCTGAAGGATTGTTGCTATTGGCATTGGATAAATTACAAACATACAACGCGATCAACACGATCGGGGTAGCCATTAAACAACGTACAATTTTCATGATTCTGGGTCTCCTTGATCATTTGAGTCAAAGCTGTTGGGAGTCTCTGGGGAAGTCTTGCTTTGCTCCAGATAGACACCTATCGGCTTGAGATTCAGGTATTACGCAAAAATCTCAAAAATCTCTTTTGCACTTTGCCTGCAAGATGGTTAACCCTGCAAAAAGCCCGTCCGATAAGACTTTCACCAAATTGGTAAGAGTCCGATCGAACGAGCTAACGATTGGGACAACAATTCAATACAGCAAGGTTAGGCCGTGACTGTGGCATCCCAACTATGAAAGTCCTCTAGAAGCTGGCTCGCTGTCTTGTAGACGATGGGATATTGACCAGTTGGGTTGTTTGCGCTTTCTGGATTACTGTGCCAGGGATTGTAGAGACTGAAGTAACCCGTATTCGCATCATACCCAGCGAGGATATAGGCATGTTTTCCGACAACATCAGCATTGTCGGGCCGAGTGGTATTGACGACCACCATCCGACCTTGATTGAATGCGGTCATCATTTCAGCGATCGTATTACTGGCCCAGAATAAGGCTCCGCTGCTGAGATCCTGATGTGGCATCGCATTGAGTCCTGTGATGTGAGTCAGTGCATTGAATGCCCAGCCCCCTGAGATACCCTCGTAAGTATTGCTACCATCTTGACTAATTCCCAATAAGCCTAGGGCTGGCAGGTTAAAAGATTCTTGGTTGAGTTGAGCGTAGGCTTTTTCGGCTAAGGCGACCCAGAGTTCATTCCGGTCATCCCAATAACCCAAGCCCGAGGCATCATTGGCATAGACAAACTTTCCGTTTGCTTCATAGGTTGGCAGATAGCGATCGACGGTCACATAGTTTTCTTGGCCATCAACAAAGAAACGGACGGTGAAAGTACCATCAGCGTTATCTGTGAACATATCAGCAATTCGGTTGGGCGCATGTAACGCAACCGCGCCAAGGCTAGCCAGGAAATAGCAATCACCGACTGCACCTTGATCAATATCGAAGTAGCTAATCCCATTCTGAAAGAGTGAGCCTTCAGCTTTTTGGTAAGCGATCGGAGCCTGATGGTATACAGGCAGTAGCACACCGTTTTCTGTGGATAATGTAACTGAATCAATCGTCCTGGGAATTCCGGGTCGATCGGTTCCTAAAAACCATTTCTCAATCAGTTGTTCCAAATGGGCCGCACTACTTCCAGCCCCAAATCCACCCAGATTCGACTTATCATTGGCCAGGTTCCAGTTCAAAACTTTATTGGCTAAGACCTGAGTGGATTTTGAAATTCCAAGGTTGCTGCCTTGATTCACGATTTTCTGGAGATCCCCCAGTTCCGTGGCATCTACAATGAATGCGTCTTGGGCTTGGCGCAGAATATCGCGCATTTCAGTATGGCTGATTACGCCATCTCCGATATAAGCTGCCCGAGCCGTTGTTAAAATTGCGTCATCCGTGATGGAATTACTAAACCAATCACATCCCATCATGATCTGATAGTTGCTCTCACTGCTATACATCTGGCTTTGATTGACTTGCAGAAAATAGCTACCTTCCCCTAATTGACGGTGCATCAAGGTGATTGGCTGATTGGTCTGACCTTGGTAGTAGTAGTCAGCAACGACTTCTCCTTCATCCAGCCGACCATTATTGTTCCCATCACGCACAAGCCGGAAATCTGTCGTGTTTGATGCACTAGTTAGGCTGAGATGGAAGTTCTGAGGTTGATCGAGCGTGAAATGATAACTGTCAGAGCTATTGGAATTATTAACAGTTCCACTCGCGATCGTGGCACCTGTGAAATTCATTTCTCTGCTTAGCACATCATTGAATTGTTCATAGGACACCTTCAACTTGTAATCACGACTGATCGGGGAGGTATTTCTAATTTCAAGATAATACTCACCCATGTACATCCCTGAAAAATCGAGCGTTGCGTCAATAGTATTGTTCCTTGCCCACGCACGGCCCAGAATCTCATCCTCTTCGATTTGCTGATTGCCATTTGCATCCCGGAATAAGTGAATATTCGCATCCCCTGAAAGACTAATGTGAATGTCAGCGCCCCCCATGTGGTAGAGCGGAACATTAAACTTGAGCATATCGATCGGGTCAACCCCCCCTACTGCATCACTCATTTGCCATTGACGGTTACCCATCGTGGATGCTAGCGGAGTCCCCGCTTGTGCAAACGTGTCCCCATAGCGATCGTATTTAAGTACCGTCCCCTGACCGACGTCTAACAAGGAACTTGCTGCATTGGATTTGAAGGTGCTAATTGCGCTTAAATCACTGGGGCTGAGTGCGGTGATGGGGGACGCTTGCAGCGGTGTTGTGGCATTTAAGGGATTGCTCGATCTCATGAGGGTATCCATTATGGGACTCCTATTGGGTGTGAGTATGGAGGGCAAAAATTGAAGAATTGAATTGAGTTAAAGACCTATCGGGAGCGCGATCGAGAATTACGCAAAATCGCTAATTTTTTTTTGCTATTCCGTATCAGGGCAATCGCTGCTTCCTTCCAGACTCAGGTTATCCACTTGCACCCAAGCATCCGCGCCCGGTGCCCAGAAGCCAGCAAAAATGTTGTATTCCGTGGCGTCCCCTGTACGAAAGCGAACCGTTAACTGTTTGTACTGCGCTTGTGGCCCAAATTTCACTTCCGCCAAAACCGCTTGATTCCCATGGCGCACCCCAAAATAGCCATCCTGCACATTGCCCGAAGTCCTGACATAAGCACGAATGACATAGTTGCGATTCGGGACTAACCGCACCTTCTGCCGGAGTGCATTCCAACCCGATGTATTGCGCAACCAGGCATTATTGCGCCCTTCATAGCTATAGCCTTGATTAATATCGATTCCAGCACGGCCTTCCGCAACCCAAGGGGGCAAAATCCGGCCAATTTTCTGTTCTTCAAAGCGGCTATCTTTGAGCGGATTGGCACACATCGCTTGGGCAGAAGTTGCGGCCAAATTCCAGCCGAGCAAACCCGTTAAAAACGCGATCGAGCAATGAGCTTGAAATTTCATAGGGAGGCTTCTCCATTGGCAAAGATAGTCACCTATCAGGGCAATGGCTGGGCATTATGCAAAGTCTTGAAATTTTTTTGAGCCATTTTTCAGCAGCAGCGATCGCATCAACGCCGATCGTGCCCCATCATCAAAAACGGTGCCCAATTCAGCGGTTCTGGATAGGACTTCATGGTTTCCAACATCGCCGATCGCAGAGCCTGAGCATCAGGAGCCTTCTGTCGTTCTGCATAGAACTGCTGCATCAGTTCCGCCGTTGAATCATCCGGCACCTGCCACAGCGAAACCACCACCCGCCTCGCCCCCGCAATCATGAAGGCCCGCGACAAACCAATTACCCCATCCCCACTAATCGTTCCCTGCCCCGTATCACAGGCACTCAACACCACCAAATCCGCTTGCAACCGCAGTTGAGCAATTTCATCACTGGATAGAAACCCATCATTGCCCGCACTCGGCGCAAGCGCGAGGGCACCGGGAATTCCCGATCGCCGGAGATCATCCAACAAGCCATGGGTAGCGAAATGAATCAGTTGAGCCTGGGGCATTTGGGACAGAACCGTCGATTTGAGCGCGTGGGCTTGGGTCAGAACAGGCACCTGTAACCGTTGTCCGATCGCGATCGCTTCTTTTTCAGCAAAGGGCAAATTGGCGAGTTGCTCCGCTGCGTTGGTCGCTAAATTCCAGGTGGTTGGCATGACTGGATTCCCCACAATCAAGGCTGCTGCTGTGGCGGTTGGAGACGTTTTTTGAGGCGAACTCGCTAAATCTAGGACTTGAATGGAAGGCGCATGGACGATCGTATGCCGCTCAATCAAAAAACGGCCTTGTCGATCTTGCAAGGCCGCAAAAGGCAAGACAAATAAACGCTCCTGCGGCACAAAGACAACAGTTTGAGCCGGATCGGGCGGCAGCAGATCGACGATCGGGGTAACTAATAGCTCATGCAACTTTTGTAGGGCTGGATGGTATGGCACTTCCCCCTTGTCGGGTGGCGGAAATTCCTGGCGCAAGGTTGTCAACAGCTGACCACAGGTCTCCGGATCGCTAGCCGATCGCATAATGCCACAACGGGCAACCTCTAGTAACTCAGCAAAATCACTCTGCTGCTGCCATAAAAACGTTAAATCGACCGTCCGAACCTGCACCGTCCCATTCGGCTGCACCACCCAAATATATAAGCCCGCCGATCGCCCCCGCTGTTTGCCTTGAAATTGAAAAGCCTCATCCGGAACCAAGGCATATTCAACGATCGTGACTTGTTGGGCTTGGGCAATGCGTTTGATTTGGGCTAAATTTGGCGCAAGATTGCTGGGATCAAGATTAGGCAATCGTGCCGATCGTGCGCCCGTCGTTGCTCTTTGCTGGGCCAATTGTTTGGCAAACGCTTGCGCCCGACCTTGTTCTGAGACTTCTAAGGCCAGTTCCGGCTGTTTTTTAGCCATTAAAACCTGCTGCAACAAATTGTAAGTGGCCACTTGGGTATCGAATAGCGCGATCTGTTGCCGATCGCTCAAGCCTTGGCGGAGTTTGTCGCGTAATTGCACCGCTTGTCGCAAAGCAGCCTCTGCCCGATCGAACTGTCGATCTCCCAAATAGGCATGGCCTAAATTATTCAACGCTGCCGTCTGCGTCACAATATCTTGGCTATCCTGGGCAATTTTTAAACTTTGTTGCAGGTAGTCGATCGCGGGTTTGTAATCGCCTTGATAGGCCAAGGCCAGCCCCATGTTATTGAGCGCCTGCCGCATTCGGACGAAATCTTGATGGGTTTGAGCAAGGGTAAGCGCTTGCTGATAATCAGTCATCGCAGCAGCAAATTGCCCCTGCACCTGCTTGATATTGCCCAAATTCAATAACGTTGAACTTTGCCCTAAGGGATTATTTCGTTGGAGTTTAAGGCTTTGCTCATACTGGATCAAGGCTTGTTGATAATCCCCCAAAGCCGCATAGACAACCCCTAAATTCCCCATTACTTTGCTTTGATGTTCCCAATCCGATTGTTGTTTCGCGATCGTTAAACTTTGTTCAAACTGTACGATCGCGACTTCATACTCTCCTAGGTAAACGTAAATATTGCCCAAACTATTCATCGCCTGCATCTGGCCTAGGGCATCTTGTAAGGTTGTCGCGATCGTCAAGGCTATCTGAATTGCACTCAAAGCGGATTGATAATCCCCGATCGCCGTTTTTCTCAGCGTCATGTTTTCCAAGTCAGCTTGGATAACACGAAGATTCGATCGAATCGCCTCACTGGATTCTCGATCGTGATTGGCTTGAAATAACTGGAAGGCTTGGAGCCAAAGCTGGGCCGCTTGTTCTAGCTGACCCTTCTGATAGGCATTAACCCCCTGCTGGAAGACGATATCTGGATCAGGGTTCGCCGTTACCGCGATCGTGGGTAAGCAATGGAAGCTGAGTAATAGAAAGCTTAGCAATGCGATCGATCGACCACGGCTACATTTCATAACTTACGGTGCTGGCACAATCTGAAGAATCTGCCCAGATTGGGCGGGGAGTGCAACTTTATCCGAAGTACAAGTGACGCTATTGTTATTCGATCGAGCCTTCGCAATCCTATTCTGCCCAACGGCACAACTAATTTCCGGCGGGCGTGGGGATGTCACAGTCCCTTTGGGTCTCAGGGTGGTGACAATTGTGATATCACGAGTCCCGCGAAGGCTACTGTCTTGCAGACTTCCCAGTAAAGCCCCATTGCCTTCTGAATCCTGCACAATCACCAGCCCCTTGGCATAGTTCGCTAGACTATCATCCTGACTTAAATTAAAAGTCGGGTCAATAAATGTCGTTAAGCTCCCATT
Organism: Alkalinema sp. FACHB-956; assembly: GCF_014697025.1. Taxonomy (NCBI): domain Bacteria; kingdom Bacillati; phylum Cyanobacteriota; class Cyanophyceae; order Leptolyngbyales; family Leptolyngbyaceae; genus Alkalinema; species Alkalinema sp. FACHB-956. The sequence continues at coordinate 679,135 of NZ_JACJRC010000001.1, forward strand.
CACATCCTGATCAAACGACAGCCCTGTATCCTCATATTTGAATAGGGTTTCCGGCTGATTAGAGTCATCATTACGCTGCCCATTCAATAAAACCCTGCGCCCACGCTGATCCCGTAACACCACACCGCTTGTGTCACGTTGATATCCGATCGCTTCGACAAAAGGGGCACCACTATGGCGAATAGTTAATGTTCCAATAGTACGGATACTGATGGGAAGCGAGACATTCTCTCCATTACTTTTATTGGTATTTACAAATTGCTGGGGCAATATGCCCACGGCTCGGAAAGTATTCTGTGCATCAACCCAAATATCATAAACATCACCCTGCCTATTTTTGTTCAAAATCTTAATTGCATGCACAACAATATCACCCGAACGAATCGTGATGGGCTGGGGATTCGTAGCAGATAAAATAATACGACCAGTCCCATCCGTCGTAATTTGGGTTGCAGTTTGAACATCGCCCCCCGTCAATAATTCGGGCAAAGTCGAGATCGGGGTTGTCCAGCGATTGGGAATCGCATTTCCCACTTGCATAGGGGTAACCTTCACCGCCAGTCTCAAGAGTCCCCCCGGCAACGTCAGCTCCACCACCTGCGCCCCTTCAACGGTCACCAGCGCCAATGCCCCTTTATTTTCCCAAGACTGCGTCGCCACGATCGTCCCCCCAATCAACGCTAAGGGCTGATCATTCTGGGTACTCAACTTTCCTGCATTAACAATCACACCGGAGTTACTTTCTGTAAAAGCAAACTGAGTTGGCACGCCCGATAATTGCGCAAAATTATTTTGGCCCCTGGCACTAAACCATTGGCCATTGCCAAAACCAATGCCATTGGCCGTAGTCCCCACAAATGCTGCGGGTAAATTCAATGTTGCATTATTACCAAATACAATTCCAGCGGGATTCATCAAGTAAAGATTACTATTGCCCCCCGTCAGTTGGATGCGGCCATCGACGATCGAAGCGGCTCCCCCACTCACCCGCGCCAACACATTCTGAACCTCTGGCGACACCACAAAATTCGCCGTCTGCCCCGTCCCAAGATTGAATTGCTGAAAACTGTGGAATAAGTTATTTCCCGATCTCGTCCCGTTCGTAATATCCAACTGATTGGGCGTTGGACTGTTATTGACGATCGTACCAATGCCATCCCCCGCCGCACTCACCTGAGCTAAACCGGGTAAACCGAGTAGCCCCACCAAGCTGAGCAGCGAAAGGGGAAGACTCCAGAGCCAATATTTGGGAAATCCCATGATCTAAACCTTGGATGATTTACAAACCAAACTGAGTCGGGTCAAGATCCACCGATCGTAACAACGCTTCCCAATTGGCCTTTAAATTCGGATCATTCTGTTCACAATCACTCAGCAAATCCAACGCTTCAAACCAAATCCCCTGTTCCGCATACGTTTGGGCTTGGCCGATTGGGCTGACCTCCGCTGCAACTTGTTGCTTGACAGTGTCTGGTAAATTCACCCGATGCACCATGCCCTCCACGGTCAAGGGAACGCCTTTGCCTGCTTCCCGGCAATCGATCGACAAGGCCCAATAATAAGACCGATCGATCTGTAAGGCAGACATTTTTTCCGGCAGCGTGACCTTCAACAAACCCGGACGGGACGGTAATTGAATCGGCAAACGCGCGATCGTGTCACCATGTTTATTTTTCTGACGAAGCACAAAGTAGGTCTTGAAGCGATCGCCCTGCGGATAGGGACTATAAAACCAAAAGTTGGGCTTTTCTGATGCAGTGAGGCCCCAAACATCTTCGATGACTTTGCCATTGCGCGATCGCGGCGTCACGGGGACCAATGCCGTCAGAGGCACCCCCGCCTCCGGGCAAGTATCGCGCCCACCCCCACCGCGCCGTCTGCCACCGGGAGGATCCCCCGGTGGGAGCTTGGGTAATTTGAGTCTGACTTTCGGCGATCGCGCTTTCTGCGATTGCTTTAGGGAAACGGGTTGAGCCAGGGCCGCCTGCGGAACGATCGCCGTCAGGAAGACGACGAGGCACAAGGGCAGGCTGCTCATCTTCCGTAGCCAACTAGAACGATTCATAAGTTCACCCAGAAACCCCATCGTCTTGTGCGGGGGGAGCCATCGCTGCACGCTGGGACTCCCCCCACTTCTCAGACACCCTGCTTGAAATCCCCCACCCCCGCTGAGGCTGAGGGTAGGGAGGATTTTCAATTAAGCCAATTTGGAGAGCACGGTGCGCGCCGCTTCCAGGGTGCGATCGATATCCGCATCCGTATGCGCCAAGGAGGTAAAGCCCGCCTCAAACTGGGACGGAGCCAGATAAACCCCTTGCTCTAACATCGCACGGTGGAACTTGCCAAATTTGACAGTATCCGCCTTCTTGGCATCTTCGTAGCTGTGCACAGGGCCTTCACAGAAGAAGAAACCAAACATCGCACTAATGGATCCGCCACACATGGCATGGCCCGTTTCCTTCCCGATCGCCAGTAGGCCGTTGATCAGCTTTGTGGTGATCTTATCGAGATATTCATAGCTGCCGGGTTGCCTCAGGATTTCCAGGGTCTTGATCCCCGCAGTCATCGCCAAGGGATTGCCGGACAGCGTACCCGCTTGGTACATCGGGCCAGCGGGAGCCACCAGTTGCATGATCTCCCGCTTACCGCCGTAGGCTCCCACGGGCAGCCCCCCGCCAATCACCTTACCCATCGTCGTCAGGTCAGGCGTAATGCCAAACTTCGCCTGCGCCCCACCGTAGGAGATACGGAAGCCGGTCATCACTTCGTCGAACACCAGCAAAGCACCATGTTCCGTGGTCAGTTCCCGCAGACCCGCCAGGAACCCTGCATCGGGCGTGATAAATCCCGCGTTCCCCACGATCGGCTCCAGAATCACCCCGCAAATTTCGCCAGGATTTTCCTCAAACAGCTTCCGCACTGCATCCAGATCGTTGTAGGGCGCAGTCAAAGTATTCGCCGTCGTGGACTTGGGCACCCCAGGGGAATCGGGCAAGCCGAGGGTCGCCACACCGGATCCCGCCTTGACCAGGAACATATCGGCATGTCCGTGGTAGCAGCCTTCAAATTTGATGACTTTTTCCCGTTGGGTATAAGCCCGCATCAGGCGCAGCACCGCCATACAAGCCTCGGTGCCGGAATTTACAAAGCGCACCATTTCCACACTGGGAACGGCGTCGATCACCATTTCGGCCAAGATATTTTCCAGCGCACAGGGGGCACCAAAGCTGGTCCCTTTTTCCGCAGCGGCTTGGATGGCCTTAATCACGTCGGGATGGGCGTGACCGCAGATGGCAGGCCCCCAGGTACCCACGTAGTCAATATATTGGTTGCCATCTACGTCCCAAGCGTAGGCATCCTTCACCCGATCGAAGACGATCGGCTGGCCACCCACAGATTTAAACGCTCGAACGGGAGAACTCACACCACCGGGCATGAGCTTCTGGGCCGCCGCAAAGATTTCTTCTGATTTGGTTGTTTTGAAAGTCCCCGTGATCAAAGCTCTCTCCTTAAAAGTGCGTCTGCAATGAGGGTCTGTTTTGAATTATCCCACGAGGTTGGAGTGTGCGGCATCGCAGCCCGTCTCAGGAACACCCCCCACAACCGGGGAAGCGATCGGGGGCGCGATCGAGGACGAGATCGGGGCAGCACATTCCGGCGCAATCACGAGGGCTTCGGCGATCGCCCCCCGCAGGGTTTCAAAGGAGCCGACGTGGTAGAAATGCTGGGTCGATCGCAGGTCTAATCCGCCCCAACAGTCCGCCAGATGGGTGTTGTAGCGGTGGGCGTTGGACAGCCACATGGAGAGGGCAAAGCCACAGGGCAAATTTTTCGTGATCTCTGCCAGGGCTTCGGCTTCAGCAATCGACCATTGGTTGAAGTAATCCGTATGGCGGCCAATGTAGGGTGGATCGAGATAGACAAAATCCGTCGATCGCGCCTGAGCCAGCGTTTCCCGCCAGTCCGCTACTTGGAACTGCCACTGTTTCCCTTGCATTTGCTGGGCCACCCAAGCCACTTGGTTGACAATTTTGGTGATGTAGGCCGGGGTAAAGCGCTGGGGTTTGCGGCAAAAGGGCACATTAAATCCTCCCTTGGCGTTAAATCGCATCAGGCCGTTGAAACAGGAGCGATTTAAAAAGAGAAAATCTAAGGAATCAGGGTGCTGGTTGAAGCGATCGCGCACCGCGTAGTAGTACGCTTCGCCTTGACTGCGCAACTGTTCCCCCGCCTGGGTGAGAAATTCGCGCACTTGGCCAGGAGTCATCTGCCCCTGTTGGATCGATCGATAGAACTGGATCAAATGGCGATTAGTGTCACAGAGCAGCGCATGGGTCGGAGCTAGATTAAACGCCACGACCCCGGATCCCAAAAAGGGTTCGATCCAACGGGCCTCTGGTGTCGGTTGCCAAGCCAGATTAGCCGCAATAAAGGGCACCAGCTTCGTTTTGATGCCCTGGCACTTAATGGGCGGGGCTTTCACCGATCGGACAGAACAAGGCAGCATGGGCGAGCACTCACATCACAACGGAGAGACGGGCAAGGCAAGAAGAACTTTCAAAGGGGAGGAGGGCTGTGAAATAATATTGATTTGGTCATTTCCAGGATATCGCCATGTCTGACGTTGTTTCTGCCCAGTCCATTCCTGTTGAGAAAATTAAATATAACGAGCAGGGGTTAGTACCCGCGATCGTGCAGGATTATCTGGATGGGACGGTGCTGATGATGGCCTGGATGAATGCGGAGTCGTTGCAGAAGACCTTGGAAACCGGGACGACCTGGTTCTGGAGCCGATCGCGGCAGGAATTTTGGAATAAGGGAGCAACCTCCGGCCATACACAAAACGTCAAATCGATTCGCTACGATTGTGATAGCGATGCCATTCTCGTGACGGTTGAACAGATTGGCGATATTGCCTGCCATACGGGTGAACGGAGCTGTTTCCACCAAGTGGATCACAGCATTACTCCCCCGCCCGCAGATACGTTGTCCCAAGTGTTTCAAGTCATCTGCGATCGGCGGGACAATCCCAATCCCGATTCCTATACCTGCAAATTGCTCGCGGGTGGGGATAACAAGATTCTCAAAAAGGTGGGGGAAGAATCAGCGGAAGTGGTCATGGCCTGCAAGGACGACGATGCTGAAGCGATCGCAGGGGAAGTGGCTGATTTGTTCTACCACACCTTAGTTGCCATGGCCGCCCACAAGGTAGACATCAAGGCTGTCTATCGGAAATTACAAGAACGGAGACGCTAAACACAATGCTGCATGGATTACTTTGGTTTCCGCTACTGGGCGTCTTTCTCTGGCTGGCTTGGGCCGGTTGGAATGAATACCAAAAGGTCGAAGGCTATCGCGTATGGGCGCAGCAGTTCGATCGTTCCAAATACGACATTCGATCGGCCTTGGGTCAAACGGGCGATCGCTTAGTCTGGGGCGTGCCGAGTCGTAAGGGATTGGTTGATCGCCAGGAACTTACCCTGCCAACGGTGAAAACCGTGCAGTTACGGGTGGATGGTCAGGTGGTGGATTTAGCGAAACCACCGGAAACAGGCAAAACGATCGTGCTGGAACTGCTGACGGAAACGGCTCCCGCACCGACCCAGATTCCCTTTACGGAAGTGGCGATCGCGGTGGAATGGGCCAAGTCCTTGCAGAAGCCCTGACGCCCTAGGCTGCTGCGAACTGTCGAACCATCCAGACCAAAACCCCTAACACATAATCCACCGGAGGAATCGAATACTCAAACACATCAACGCTGGCGATCGCCCCTTGCAATTTCAGAAATTTCCAGCCGGTTCCAGTGGTCACGCAACCATAAATCAGTTCTGTTTCAGATTGATTAAACTGTTGGGCTGCCACCATTTCCGCCAGACATTGGGCTAGACCACTGTTGAGATCAACCTTCTTGGCCTCCACAATCACGATCACGGGCTTCTCAATTTCCAGTTGTTGCGGAGAGTTGCTAATCAAGAAGTCACAGAGTCCGTTGAGACCTCTAGCGGGATCAACGGTGAAATCTTCTCCGGAAAATAAACTGGCCTGTTGGCTGAGATGGCGGCTCACCTCCAGCAAGATCGGGGCAATTAACAATTCCGATCGAGCTTTTTCCGATCCTCTTGCCAAAACCAACGGCAGCCCAAGGCGGAGGGCTTCCTTGAGATAGTCGCTGGGCGAGATCGGAGTAATGTCTGGGAGGAATTGAGCTTCAATAACTTTGATTCCTAATGCCTGAACTTTTGCGATCGTGGTGAAGTCACTGTATGCCATACAACCTCTCCAAGGACGGAAATCCTATTTAATATCCAGACCAAGAATGGTGGGAATGATACCGACGATCGTACCCGATTGTCCACGGCAATGGGTAGGAGCCAGTCTAGAAAACCTCTTCATGGGATCAACCAGGCTAAAATCAAGCCAAATCCCAGGTATCCCCGCAGCAATCTCTATAAAATCCGTCATAATTTGACAAGGAGATTTGCGGTATTCAACGCGATCCGCCGCACCCTTGGTTCTGGTTCCCATGGAAATTCTGTCAGTCAGCCTCACTAATTTCAAAGCCCACAGCGATCGACATTTTGTCTTTCAGCCCGGAACCAATGCGATCTGCGGCGAAAACGGGGCAGGGAAAACCAGTATCTTGGAAGCGGTGGCTTGGGTCCTGTTTGACCATCGTGGTAGCTATCGTGTGGAAGATCTCGTGCGGAATGGAGCCACCACCGCTCAAGTTCGGGTACAGTTCATTTCCAGCCGCGACCAGCGCACCTACGAAGTCCAGCGCTGCACCAAAGCGGGCTATACCATTTACGATCCCCAACTGGGGCAAAAACTGAACTACACCCGCATTAAGGAAGAAGTTCTACCCTGGCTGCGGCAACATTTAGGCGTTTCCCCCGGTACTAATTTAGCGGATTTATTTGCCAATACGATCGGGGTTCCCCAGGGCATGTTTACCGCTGACTTTCTGCTGGAACCTAGTAAGCGGAAAGCCACCTTTGACCAAGTACTGAAGGTGGAAGAGTACCAAAAAACCTATAAGGAACTGAATAGTCTGGAAAAGCACGCCAAAGCTGAAACGGAACACCTCAGCCGCGAAATCGAACAATATCAAACTTTACTCCAAGACTGGGATGATGTCACCACTAAACACAATAATCTCAACCAAGAAATTAAAACGATTCAGCAAGATCTGAACCAATGCAATCAGCAACTCCAGACTCTCCAGGAGCAACAACAGCAAGCCCAGCAGCAAGTCCAAACACTACAAACGCTCAATCAATCGATCGAACGATCGCAAGCCCAAGCCCACACCTATGAGCAATTACTAGAACAACGTCAGCAGGAATTACACGCCGCTCAAAAAGCCGTTGATATCTGCACGGTACGACGGGAACCCTATCGGCTGTTTCAAGAAGCGGAACAAGCCTTGCAAGTTCTAGAGCAACAACGATCGCAGCAACAACTCTTACTGCAAAATAAGCAAACTTTAATTCAAGCCAGTAGCGATCGCCAAGCCCGGTTAGCTACAATTTCCAGCCAACTCGATCGCTGCCATGCCGCCGAGCAAACCCTAGCAACCTTGGCCCCTTTGATTGATCAACAGCTCCAGTTAGAAGCCCAGCAACAGGAAATCCGGCAGAAACTGCAAGCGTGCCAAACCGGACGGCAAACCCAACTGCGCGAACAAAAACGCCTCAATCAATTGCACCAGCGGCGGCAAAGCTTGCAAACGACGATCGACCAATTGAGATCGCTGGCCGATGCAGTCGCAACCATTCCCCAGCTAGAGGAACAACAGACCCGCTATCAACAGCAATTGAGCCGCATCGCTGCTGCGACTCAATTTGAAACCGATCTGCGCCAGATTGTCGGGCAGGCCGATCAACGCGGTCACATCCATAGTCAGCAGTTACAAACCGCTGAAGGCATTTTAGACGAACTGCTACAGGCCGCTCCGTTGTGGGCCAATCCGTTAGATCAGGTACGATCGACCCTTCAAGCGGGCGTTCACCTACAAGCACAACTGCGAACGGATTTACAGGACATTTTGGAAGATTTGGCAGAACAGGTTTTGGTCGATCGGCTCCAACACCATCTCCAAGAAGTTCAACAAGCTTTGCAAAAAGCGCGACAACAGCAGGCCCAATTTTTGACGCTGCCTAGCCAGGAGCAAACCTTGGCGACCCTCGATCGGGAAATTGCCGAGGTACAGCACCATCTCCAAGAAATGACAGCCCAATTTGCCGATGAACCTTATTTACAAACGCAAATCGAAAAAATCCAAGGGCAGCTAAACCAGCTTGACGATCCACGCGGACGTAGCCGTTTACTTCAGCAGGAGATTCAGAAGAAACCGCAACTTCAGAAACAGCTACAGGAGTTACAGAAATCCCTAGAATCGACCGCCACAGAGATTGCGACGATCGACACAGAACTCGCAAGTTACACTGATCTAGCAGATCAAATACAGCAACAGCAAACCCAACGGGAAACTCATCGATCGGATTATACCCTCTATCTCAAGCATCGGGAACTTGCCAATAGCTACCGCCAACGCCAACAGGAATTGGAAGCCACCCAATTACAACTCAACCAAATCACAGCCCAAATTACCGATCTAGAGTCCCAAAAACAAGCACTCACCATTACGTTTGATCCCCAGCAGGCGATCGAGCTACAAGCCGCCTACCAAGCTGCCCAAACCCAGCAAGCAACGTTAAGCGCTCAGCTACCCATTAATGCAAAGTTACTGGCCGAGTATGCAGCGCAACTACAAAAGTTGGAAACCGTGCGATCGCAACTGGCTACAGCTCAGACTGAACTGAAGCAGAAACAGCGGGTGGAGCGATTTATCAAGTTTGCTCGCAAAGCCTATAAAGAAGCGGGGCCCCGCATTACCGAGCGCTATGTGCAAAATATTTCCCGTGAGGCCGATCGCTTATTTCGCGAACTGCTCAACCGCCCCAACGTCGCCCTGCAATGGACGAGGGACTATGAAATCATCGTGCGGGAAGGGGCCAACGATCGCCGCTTTGTGAATCTCTCCGGTGGGGAGCAGATGTGTGCAGCCATGGCTGTTCGTCTCGCGTTGTTGAAAGTATTAGCGGACATTAATATCGCATTCTTTGACGAGCCGACAACCAATATGGATCGCCTCCGTCGAGTGCGCCTTGCAGAAGCGATCGCGAATATTAAAACTTTCCGTCAACTATTTGTGATTAGTCACGATGATACTTTTGAGCAGGTTACGGAAAACATTATTTTTGTACAACGGGAATAGAACCAGAACCCTAGCATTCTGGCAATACATTCTGGCAATACGTTCTAGCAATACATTCTGGCAATACGTTCTGGCAATACATTCTGGCAATATAAAGTTCTACCGCCGAATCAACCAACGTTAGAACGTATTTAATTTATTGTTAGCAGATATTCGATTTATTTTTGTCGCTGTTTACGAACGACTTGCAATCCCCATACGATCGCCCCAGGCAACAGCATCGGTGTTGGAATGGGTTCTGGAATGGGTTCGTTGTAAACAAAGTCATCCATCGCAAACTGCGTTCCTGAAAGACTTAGTTTAGGATTTTGTATACCGCCGAAGGAGTAGAATCGAAGCTCATCAATTCCAATAAAGTTAAATGTTTGTTGCACAGGATCATCCGTATCTACCTGAAATGTCATTTCTGATTTGAGCAGACCATTCAAGTAACCTTGAACAGCTATCTGCAAACCATCATTCCAAGCAGCCGTAAAGTAGGCACTGTTAAAGGTAAATGTACCCCGATCGACACGAAAAATTTGGGCTGCCGTACCGCCACTGTTGTAGGCAACATTATCACCGGAGACAATCGCATTATTGTAACCAGAACTCGGAATCGAGCCTCCATCTACAACAGCCATGGTGTTCCAATTGAATCCCCCATATCCTTCCGGGATAAAGATCCCAGGATTTTGGAAAGGGGTACTGAGTACACCATCATCAAAGGTGAGGGTCACTGCTGTTGCCGGAAAACTTACAGCCAAAGAAGCTATTGTCATGCCTACAACAGATAGGCAGAGTTTTTGCCAACAATACATTACTTATCTCCGCAATTTCTCAGTTGAATGAACGTTGCCGGATCGCTTTTGGCATAGCAGCCTAGCCGCCAACACAATCCCCCACGATCGATCGGATCAAACCAATCACTACGATCGTGTTGCTAGCAGATGAGTGCGCCCTGAGAAAAATTGGTAGATCGATAGAAATAAGATAGAGCCTGAGATTGCCTAGTTACTTGTTCAAATTATTCGGAGAATCAATTTATTTCGTGAGTGTAACAATTTTTGAGTGCAACAATTCATTAGACTTTCCGTGATTTCCCTGAAATCAATCGGGCTTCTTCTCACTTTTCACGACCATCTGAGAAAAATCCGTAAAGTTTGCCTGCAATTATTAAAATTTTGACAAAGATTAATCGGATTGCTCCGCAGAAGCACTAATCAGCCAGATCCCTCCCTAGCAGGATCGCGCAGTCGTTATTTCCCATGACTTCTCCGCGACGCGATTGTTTCCGTAAAAATACGAATTGACAAATTGCAGCACCCCTAGAAATTGAACGATCAACCGTCCAGCGATAGGGATGACGCGCTGTCTAACGTACTGCTATACCGCACCCGATCTAAGCGATCGCCACCGTTCGTAACAACCGTTCCACGATCGCCCGCGATCGACGCCCCCCAGCCGCAATCATGCGGTGAGCCAGCACGTAGGGCGCAAGGAACTTCACATCATCGGGAAGAGCGTAGTCCCGATCTTCCAAAAAGGCAAACGCTTGCACCGCCCGCACCAGCGCAACGGTTCCCCGAGGACTGATCCCCAGCAGTACATCCTCATCCGCGCGGGTGGCTCGCACGAGATTCAAAATATATTGCTGGAGTGAAGCTTCCACCTGCACTTGCCGACATTGGGCTTGCAGCGCTTGCACCTCCGCTAGGGTAATGCAGGGCTGTAAGGCCGGTTGGTTTTGGGCATTCTGGAGCCGCTGGATCATCAGCAATTCCTCAGACTCACTGGGATAGCCCAAGGAAAGCGATAGGGCAAAGCGATCCATCTGCGCTTCCGGCAGCGGAAAGGTACCTTGGTATTCCACCGGGTTCTGGGTGGCAATGACAAAGAACGGATCGGGCACCGGACGCGACACCCCATCGATCGTCACTTGGTGCTCTTCCATTACCTCCAGCAGGGCCGATTGGGTTCTAGGCGTCGCACGGTTGATTTCATCCGCCAGCAACACATTGGCAAACACCGGCCCCGGCAAAAATTCAAATTCTCCAGTCTTCGGATTCCAGATGCTGGTTCCTGTCACATCCGTCGGCATCAAATCCGGGGTACATTGCAACCGCTGAAACTTCCCCTCGATCGACTTTGCCAAGGACTTCGCCAACAGCGTTTTTCCCACCCCCGGCACATCTTCTAGCAAAACATGGCCACCGGACAGCAACGCAACCAACACCAGCCGAATCGACTCAGTCTTACCGACAATAACCTGATGCAAATTGTGATTGAGTTGTTCAATACGATCGCGCATGGTGTGACCCCGAACAGACTGGATTCATCATAACCAGAATGCCCAAAAGTCGGGGATTCTCCCTCTTCCCAACTATTCTTCTTTTAAGGATTTTTTGGCGGATCCATTTACCAGGAGTGGGATGGTTGCAACCTTGCTGGTGAGCCCCCAACGATTCCTGAATTCCAGTTGTTTAAATTAGTTGTTTAAATTTGCAATTCTTGTTTCATTAACTATGTGGGAAAACTTCATTCATCCCTAGCAACCATTCTCTCAACTGCGCTAGTAATTACTATCCGCCACACAAATCCCCTGACATTTAATGCCATTCGTCGCTGTCCGCAAACAATGGGGGCAGAGAACCTTCTCCGCTGGAGCCGTATCTGTCTGCGAAGTTGCAGAACTCATCGAATTAGCAGAACTTGCCGCCGCTGGAATTTGCGCTGTTTGCCCTTGCTCCTGAACCATCTGGGAAGTCACCATGGCCAATACAAAACTTTACAACTTTCCTTCCATTCTAGCCGCCCCGCCCCCCTATGCCCGCGCCAACTGCTGCTGAATTTGTTCAAACTGTCTCTTAAAATACGGGTCAGGATACCGACTCACCGCAGTCAACGCCGACTGCCATGCCGACTGCCACTGCTGCAACTCGCACAACACCTCAATTTGGTAGTAATGGGCCCGACTCAGCGTTTCAGGATCGATCGATCGCCCCGATTGCGCCTGCTGCAACACCCGCTGCAACACCGGCAACGCCGCTCCATGCCGCCCCAACTGCATCAGCGCATAGGCCCGATCGGTCAAAATATGCCCATCCTCCCCATAACGCAGACAGATATCAAAGGACGCGATCGCCTCCTCATAGCGCCCCAATTCCAACAGCGCATCCCCCCGCTCATGGGCCAAATTCGACTGCTGCGGACAAATCTCATAGGCCCGATCGTAGCTCTCGATCGCCGCCTCAAACCGTTGCAACTTCGCCAAGGCCAACCCCCGCTCATGCCAGAGCCGATAATCCTGAGGATGTTCCTGCAACCCCGCATCATAGGCCGCGATCGCCGCTTCGTACTGCTGCGATCGTTCCAATGCCTTGCCCTGCGCCACCCAATGCAACGCCTGACGGGATGCTGGGGATGAACCCCGCCCCGCCGATCTCCGACTAGCCCACAAACAGGCCACCCCGATCGCCCCCAGGATCAACAAGCCCCCTGCCATTCCCCCCACCGGAGCCGTCCCCGTGTCTGGCGTAAACCCATCGTTTGAACTTTGCCTTTGAAGCGTAAGAATCTGCTGATCCATGGCTTATCAACAACCACAGCTTGACCGACCGTTCCACGCTAGCACAGCCCCTCAGGTAATCGCCTCCGCAAAACGTCACGCTTTTTTTCATGCATGTTGGTCAGGTAAATTGAGGCGTATCCCGATGACTGCCGCGCCACAGATATTCCGTGAGTTGGCGACCCAATTGTTGCTCCTCCGCTGGATTCGTCGGCAGGGGCCAATGTAGGGCTTTATACAGCTCAAAGCGATGGAGATCAAAGGCGGACTCCAGCAAATCCCCATAGGTCGCAGCCGCATTCAACATCCAGTGGTGGGCAAATAGCGTCACGAGCAGCGCGATCGGCAAAACCCACCAGGCCCAAATCGACCACACCGCAAACAACACCCCCCAGAGCCAAACCCGCGCGGCGGTATTCAAATCCGATCGGGCCTCCTGAAGTTCCTTTTTCACCCCGTCGGGCAGCACCAGCCACAAGCGAGGCCAGCAAATAATTGCATCCAAACCATACTTATCACTGGGATGACTTTCCGCCGATCGCAGAAGATTTCCCAGTTTCGTGGGCATGACGCGATCGGGCTGGGCGGGCACCTGACGCAACTGCCAATCAATCTGCACAAACTCATCCATTTCCCCAGCCGTTAATTGCCCCGTTTGATCCCGTTTCGCAGCCAATTCCTGCCAGCGTTGATCTAAGCGTTGCAATCTTCGTTTTTGTCGGTTGAGTAACTCTTGTTTAATGGGATTCATCCAGGTGGGCCAATAGCCTTCAAACCAGCGCAAGACGACCAGATCCAAACGCTGAATGGCAAAGGCCGAGGTGGCCACCAGCAGCAAACTGGCAAAGAGAACCGCCAACTGAAGCGGCTCCACCAGTTGGGCAAACCACTGCTGCCACCCCGTCCAACCAAACTTCTGCAACCAGGCCACGAAGCCCCCCAACCAAAAAATAAATGCTGGGGTGAGCAAGTTCGCGACCCATTGCTCAACTAGTTTATTACCAATCCCTTCCAGAAATTTTGTCGGCATTACGATCGCGATTCTCCAAACGGTTGCAGTTCACCGTGGGTCGGACAGGTGGGCACCGGAATACCCGCCGATCGCTGATACCAAACATAATCGCCCTGGGGACAGACATATTTCTGGGCCGCGATCGCGCCACTGCTGCCCGGTAGCGGTTCATAGCCTTTACTATTTGCCTTAGCTGCCAGGAATTCCTTAAGCCATTGCAGCGTTTTAGGGTGACTTTTCAATAGGGTGAGGATTTGCCCATCCACCGCCTGCCCTTGCTGGGCCTGGGCAAGTAGATCGGCCAGTTGACGATCGCACTCCGCCGCCGCTGCGCCCAATAAATCCGGTAGGTAGGGCCGAATGCAACGCGCACCCTCTAACACATCGTCTGGTTTAAATGCCATAGTGCCGTTCCTTAGGACTTGAGACGATAAATGGTGCTGGGTGTGGTTCCAAAATAACCATCAAAGTTAAGGTTGGTCTCCCAACCGAATGGACGATTGGGCTGAGATTTAGAGGCAGAACGGACAGTGGTGGGTGAGATACAAACTCCCATGTGTGGCTCACTATCAGGCACAATCTTCCCATTTTTTAACTCTGGGGGAGCAATTACAATATCGCCTGCTTGCGCTTGTTTGGGGTCAATCTTGGTTCCCCGTGAATCTGTTTTTCCCGGCTCACCATCGAGCAGCTTCCTTACCCTGGGAACGTAGGTATCGAGGCTCTCAATGCGCGCCTGAGCCAGCACCTGATTGACCGCCCACCCGCAGGAATTCTCACCCGGTTGTGCGGGAGGTTTTCCTGGTTCTGTGGGGGCGATGAAGGGCAGGGTGCTAAACTTGCCCAAATCTTTCATGGCTTGGACGATCGCGGCATTCAGAGAATTCTTGGGATCCCGAGTCAGGAGGCGATCGTTAAACAGCTTTTCGTACTCTGCTCTGGGGAGCGCTTCCGCCTCCGGCACCCAGTCATCCAGAAAGGATTGCATTTCTGGCGATTCAATGATCGATCGGCGATCTTTCTGCTCAATCACCGTTTTGAATCCTTCGTAACGGCTAACTGTCTTCTTGTCAGGTTGAATTTCATCTCGGATCTCATAGCGGAACCGTTGCCCCGCTTGTAGATACGCAATCATAGGCACAGCATTGGGGCTGGCTTGAGCCGTCACCTTGACGAGACCTGTCAGACTGTTGACCTCAATGGTTCCCGATTCTTCCGAGGCATCCACCTGCACTAGGGTGACATCCGTAGTTTGTGGAGAAATACGCACCTCAGGCCCCCGATAGGCTGGTTCGTTCGGATCAGGATCGGGCTGTCCAAACACATCTCTGTCCGCTGTGAGAGCCGGAAGGTCGAAGGACTTGGCAATCAAGCTGGCGGTTTCACCCCGCGTAGCTGCTTGTTTGGGGCTGAGTCGGGGACTGTCAAGATCAGTGCCGGTGTCGTTCAGCAAACCCGCCTGAACCGCAGCGGCAATGTTAGCCCTGGCCCAATTATCAATTTGGTTAGCATCTTGATAGCGCTTATTGAGGACACCTTGCGTATCACTGGGAATGGGTAACCCCAATCCGCCTACCAGAGCAGCGATCGCCTGTTGCCGGGGAATGCGGTCTTCTGGCCCAAATCGCCCATCTGGATAGCCCGATAGAAAGTTCAGGCGCGCGGCACGGGCAATAGCATCCTTGGCCCAGTGATTGGCAATATCGTTAAATTGGCGAGGGGGATTGACGAGGGGTCTTTGCCAATACAAATTCGCCGCAGACACCAGTGAGGCAAATTGGGCTCGGGTGACGGATTCGTTCGGGCGGGGATCCCCGTCTGGGTAGCCTGTCATAATCTTGCGAGCCACTAGATTTTGAATGGCCAGATCTTGCGCTGAGGGTGGCTTGGAGGATGCCAACGGTACCGCTGCCGGAGCCTCTCCCCCACTAGAATCCACTAAGGGAACAAAGAGTTTACCTGTACTATCGTTCTGAATATGAACCACCAGAGAATCACAGCCCATTTTCTGGAGGGACTTCTTGCTCCCTGGCGGCGGACCGAGCCAAGCGGCAATGGTCAATCCGTTTGTAACCTGACAGGGACAGGTATAGGTACTGCGCTTGGCTTTTCCAGATAGTTGAATTTTACAGCGGGTGCTACTCTTGTTCTGCCCGAACAAGTAAATGGATGCCGATGCACCATTGGAACAGATTAATGATGTGTTAGAGTCGAGTTCGTTAGGTTTTGGTATATTGACCTTTGATCCCTTGTTAAATTGAATCTCTCCCGATTGTGTCCCAATCCTTCCTTTTACCATGACAGCACTCCTCGATGGTTTAGGGTTCTAATGACTTAGGTGAGATTTTGCAGGAATTCAACCGCTCCACAACGGAGTCATACGGGTCATTAAAGATTCGCTCGGTTAGGGTTTGCTTCTGGAGCGGACGACAAGCAGGAGCATCGTAGGCATCATAGGTCGCTTTCGTCTGACTATACCAGCCACAGTAACCTTTGGTTGCCTTTCGCCATAATTCTTCAATGTCCTTTAACAGTTCGCAAGGCATTCGATCGGCTTCCGCTTTCGTATTAATCTGCCCATCATCATTCCAATCTGCCTTAGCTCCCAGTTCCCGATTCAAGAGAAGATAGGTCGTTCTGAGGGCACCGGGAGAATAGCGCTGTTCAAAGTCCCGTAGATCATAAGTTAATTTACGAGTACCGAATTTCTGCTGGCTTAGCTCTTTGGCCAACTGAGGCAAGCGTTGTTCCCGAATCAAGCGCAGCAGAGCCGTTTCAGCATCGGCAGTCGTTTTCTGTAGCAACTTTTGATCAATCTGAGTACCACTCTGAGCGGCTTTGGCTTGCAGTAACTGAGTGAACGTGAGAATCACCCGATAGTTGGTCAGGGCATCATCGACCTTACCGTTAGCAGCCAAGCGATCGGCTTCCTGTTGCAACTCAGCGGCGATCGGCAGGAGTTCCGGACGCACCCGATTCAGAGAAGTATCCCGAATAATTTCCGCAAAGCGACGTTGGCTTTGTTGATACCAGGTCAATCCCCCGGCAGTTAACAGAATCAGCAACCCTGCCGCCAAACTTCCACCCAGCCGGATACGTGACCATTGCCTTACCCGTTGGCTCGATCGCAGTAACTCCTGTGCCAAAACAGATAACGAAACCGTTGTCCCAGTCGTTGCCACAAAACTTTCCGCCTCCTGCAATTTGCGTCCCTGTAACAGATAGGCCACATCCTTCGGCTTACCCCGATCGCGCCAGAGAGCCGCCGCCGCTTCCAGATCCCGCTGTTGTTTCAGTAACAGGCGATTATCCTCAATCCACTGCCGTAACTGGGGCCAATGGCGAATTAACGCTTCATGGGCCACATCCACCACATCCACCCGATCGCCCGCTCCACCCTTGGCCAGTAACTGCGCCGTCACAATCAGTCGTTCACCCGCCAGTTTACCAATCACCCGATCGACCGCGTCGGCTGCATAGGTCGGAGTCAGCAAATCCTGCTTGATCACCTGCCGCCGAGTATCTTCCGTACCCTCCCCCAGTTGCGTCAAGGCCAGGAAAATATGTTTCGCGATCGCCTGTTCCTCCGCCGACAGGGCTGTATAGACCGCATCAGCCCGTTGTTGCAAAGTTCCCTGGACGCCCCCCAACTGATTGTAGCTAGCTAACGTTAACCAATTCACCGATCGTTGTTTCCACAATTCCGTTAGCGTATATTGCAGCAATGGCAAACTTCCCGGTGACTGTTTCACATCCGTCAGAATTTGCGTTACCAATTCCTGCTCCACTTCCAATCCCACCTGACGGGCAGGCTCAATAATGGCCTGTTGTAATTCCTCCGCCACCATGGGACTGACCGTCACCAAATTCGCCTGAATTTTCTGGGCCAAGCCGCTGTAGTCCTGCTCCAGACATTTGCTAAAAAAGTCGGCCCGCATTCCCACCACTAAGCACAGCTTCTGACTAGCCTGGGCCAAAGCCCCCAGCAAACAGGCAAAAAACTGTTGACGTTCCAGGTCATCCTGACACACTGTAAAAACTTCTTCTAACTGATCGATCACCAAAACTAAACGGTGGGGCGTAGCCTGGGCTAACTGGGCTAACCCGATCGCGCCGGTACTGAGCAATTGCTCAATTTTCGCCAGTTGGGTCGCCCGATCGATCGGCGAGGCATCGGGTTGTACCAAGGCCAAGGCCAAACTTTGCAAAGGATGCTCCCCTGGCCGCACCAGGTGAATCGTCCAGTTCTGACTGCCCGAGAGCCGCTGGCCCAATTGCAGTTGATGCACCAAGCCTGCCCGCAGCACCGAAGACTTGCCGCTACCAGAAGCCCCCAGCACCGCCAGAAAGTTACCTTCCCGGAGTTTTTCCAGCAGGGCATCGGTGAGGGCCGTGCGGCCATGGAAATACTGGGGATCATCGTCATTGCAATCAAAATAGGCCAAGCCCCGGTAGGGACAGACCCCAAATCTTGTCTGGGAGGGGGTTCGCTGCGATCGGCCAATCAGCAAAATTTTGCCGCCGGAATTGGCAAACAGCGGTTGCTGGGGAGCCGATCGCAGGGCAGGGGATTGCTGGATAAATTCCGTCAAACTGAAATTGGTGATGACGCCATCGGCACGACTAGCGGGATCCAAGCCCGTCAGCAGCGCCTCCGTCAGCAAGCTGTACTGCCCCGTTGTGGATTCAAAGGCGACCTCGTACTCGCGGGAGGCGGAAATAAAACAGCGATCGCGGCCCCGACCTCGATCGCCCGGATCCACCTCGTCAAAATTGAGCAATTCCCCGCTGTAGCAGCAATCCAACCAGATCACCTGCTGCCGCACCTCACTTTCCTGCAACAGTCGCCGTAACCATTGCAACGACAAGCCCCAGTTACCCGCCGCCGGATTGACATCACTCGTGGCCAGGAAACCCTCCTGAATGCCCCGATCTTTACGTAAGCCATGGCCGGAAAAGAAGAGCAGTGCAGTCTCCGGCACATGTTTACCCGTGGGTTTGAACAAGCGGACGAGGGCCGATTCCAATTGCTCTAGGGTCACCTCTGCATTGTGGGCAATCCGCCGCGCATCGTCCTCAAAGGGATCCAGGAATTCCGGCAATCGCAGGACACGGAACCCTCCCAATTGTTCCAAGCGTTGGGCGATCGCTTCTGCATCAACGGCAGGGGCTTGCAGGGGCTGCAACTGTTGATAGGTGTTAATACCAACAATCAAGGCATCTCGGCTCATGGGGGCCAGTCCTCCGATCGAGGGAGCAAATCACTATGCTTCGTCGATCGCGGGTCTTCGATCCCCCTAAATCCCCCTTAATAAGGGGGACTTTGAAGTTCTAGTTCTTCCCATAAATTCGATCCCTCTAAATCCCCCTTAATAAGGGGGACTTTGAAGTTCTAGTTCTTCCCATAAATTCGATCCCTCTAAATCCCCCTTAATAAGGGGGACTTTGAGGTTCTAGTTCTTCCCATAAAAGGGGAGCCTTTGAATATATTTTTCCGGTTCCCCCTTTATTAAGGGGGGCTAGGGGGGATCAAAGATGCGCGATCGACGATTTTTTCAACTTACTGATCCTGCACTATTCTCTGTCACCAATCGGCCCCTTGCCGTTCAACCACATTATTTTTTCCCATTTGAACCAGGTACGGTCGATCGACTCTGCAAGCCGTCAGCCGATCTCTGGGAGTCCTGAAAAAAATTTCGACGCGCTGCGCGCGAGGGGAAAGGGAAAGAAGAGTAGAGAGTGAAAGGGTTAAGAGAGTAGAGGGCTACAAAAGAGTCCCTGCGTGGGAGATAACCCGAAAACCGATATCGAGGTTGCGGTCGACGGCATCGTACCTAATGCGAGAAGCAGAGCGACAATGCCTGGGAAGGTCGAACCAGGAGCCACCGCGCAGCACTCGTGGAGCATTCTCTGAAGCCTCTGAATTACACCAGGCAGAGCCATTCACTGGAGCACCTTCATAGGTTTCATGCCAGTAATCTAAGCACCATTCCCAAACATTCCCATGCATATCGTACAAACCAAATGCATTCGCAATCTTGAACGAACCAACCGGGGTGGTTTTGTTACGAAATTCGCCTAGTTGACCTTGGCCATACTTACCGGAATAGGTTGTCTCACCCAATTTCCAATCCTGGGCTCGGTAATTGGCAATATCGGAACCGATCGTCTCTCCGAAATGAAAGGGCGTTGTGGTTCCAGCACGACAGGCATATTCCCATTGCGCTTCGCTGGGGAGACTATATTCCCGATCGCTGTATTTGGAAAGTCGCGCACAGAATTCAATCGCGTCGTGCCAGGAGACGCTTTCAACAGGATAGTGATTGCCTTCAAAGTAGGAGGGTTTGGGACTGAGCTTGCGATGGATCTGGGGAAGATGATCGGCTACGGCTTTCCATTGGGCTTGGGTGATGGGATATTTGCCCATAAAGAAGGCGGGAACTGTGACGGTATGTTGGGGACTTTCGCACTCTTGGTGACCTTCCTCGGTGTCTGGGGAACCCATCAGGAAGCTGCCACCGGAAATGTAAACCATATCGATTCCTGGCCCTTGGGGAAGCGCCTGGGTGAAGTATTTGGCAGTGCCGGAGCGACGTTGGAGGACTAGAGCCATACGTAAATTAGTTGCCTAATCAGTCAGTAGGGACTACGAAAGAGTCTGCGCGTGGGAAATCACTCGAAAACCGATATCAGTGATACGGTAGTCAGCCCTGGCCCTAGAACGCGCAGCAGAGCGGCAATATCCCGGAAAATCATCCCAGGAACCACCACGCAACATCCTAGGAGTACTCTCAGAACCACCTACATCTATCCATGGAAAACTATCGGTCGGAGCCCCCTGATAGCTCTCATGCCAGTGATCAAAACACCATTCCCACACATTTCCATGCATATCATATAAGCCAAAAGCATTTGCAACCTTGAATAAACCTACTGTAGTGGTTTGCCGTCGGGATATGCCTTTGTGCCCCCGTCCATAAGCGTACTTCCCATCATAGTTTGCAATTGATGAATCAATCGTCTCTCCAAAATGAAAAGGCGTCGTTGTCCCCGCACGACAAGCATATTCCCATTGGGCTTCGCTAGGGAGGCTGTATTCTCGGTTTGTATAGCGGGAAAGTCGCCCACAGAATTCGATCGCGTCATGCCAAGCAATCTGCTCGACAGGGCGATTGTCGCCTTTGAAGTTGGCAGGGTCAGGGTTTAGCTCACGATCAACAAGTTCCAACCCCGCCACAAACTGCCACTGCGCCTGTGTCACTGGATACCGTCCCATGAAAAAGGAGGGAACTGTTACTGAATGCTGAGGCAACTCACAGGCATAGTAATTCTGGTAGCCCTCTTCATCCAATACACTTATGAACTGTGCCTTTTCCGCCTCGGTTTGCCCCATCATAAAACTGCCCCCAGGAATCTGCACCATTTCCAGGGTCAGGGCATCTCCCAGCTTTTCAATATACCCTTGGGCTGTCTGTCGTTCCCTTATCTGAATCCAGCCTTGCTGCTGGGATTTGCCTGGAAAGGGCGGTTGAGGCTTGCGGAAGGGGGGCTTTGGGGGTGGCTGGAATGGAAGGGGCTGCACCTGAACTACTTCTAAAATCCATTGCTTAGCAGTGGTGCGATCGCAATCCACCAGATTGACTGGAAATACGGCTCCAGCAACAGCACTCACATCACAGGATTCAACCACGATCGGTAAGACCCTGTGTTCTGAACTGGATAAAAAACGTTCCTGCAATTCCAGCCAGTCAGATGATTCTGACTGCAAAAACCTTTGAGAATAAACTATGATCAGATGTTGCCCCGCAGGACGAAGCTCACCTGCCACTCCACCCTGGGGCAATTCCACCGTATAGCCTTCAGCTTCCAGTACCCAGGCAATCCATTCCGCCCAAGGTCGATCGGCCTCCGCAAACCCCAAAGTAAAATCCATCAGTTGTGTAATTGCAGCCATAGGATTCAAAGATTGCACGCGCTTCGCGCGAGGGTAAAGGGAAAACGCAGTAAAGAGCTACAAAAAAGCTACACTTCGGAAAGCAAGCTACGCGCAGGAAATCACTCGAAAACCGAAGTTGATGTAGCGGTCGTCGGCATCGAATCCAAAGCGGGAGGTAGAGCAACAAAGCCTAGGATCGTCGCTCCAGGAGCCGCCACGCAAAATTCGTTGAGCATTCTCGAAAGACTCTGGATCAAGCCAAGCAGAGCCATTACCAGGAGCACCTCTGTAATTCCAATGCCAGTTATCCAAGCACCATTCCCACACATTTCCATGCAGATCAAACAAACCAAATTCATTGGCATAGGAAAACTGTCCCACCGCAGTTGTCCCTGAATTTGCACGACCATAGTTCGCTAGTTCATTCGCAATCTCATCTCCACAGTGATATCGCGTCCGTGTTCCTGCTCGACAGGCATATTCCCACTCCGCCTCCGTCGGTAACCGATATTCTCTCCCCGTATATCGCGACAACCGCGCACAAAATTCCATAGCATCATGCCAGGAAACCTGTTCTACAGGTCGATTATCACCTTTGAATCTGGCAGGGTCGGGATTTAGCTTACGATCTACGGATTCCATCTTTGCTACAAAGCGCCACTGCGCCTGCGTTACCGGGTATTTCCCCATCAAAAAGGGCGCAACCTTAACTGGATGAACCGGCTGTTCATCATATTCATGGCTTCCCATCAGAAACTGCCCCTCAGGAATCGCCACCATTTCCATCTCGACAGTCATACCGCTGCCTTTACTCAGACGATTGACTTGAATAGTTTCAACATATTCCCAAGCAGCCGCTGGACGAGTCGTAATATGCTTTTGTCGATCTACAGTCGCCACTTTAAACGTAAAGCGCCGCCAATTCAACTCCGCCAACGGATCTGGAACGTCCTCCAGTTCCGCCGCCTCACCCTGTTGGAACGTCAACAACTCAAATTCAAACGTCTGAATCTCCGGTTCAGTCGTGCTGGATTCCTCAACATATTCCGCGATTTCAAACTCAAAATCGAGCAACCCCGCTAGAAAGCCAGCCTCAGCATCAATCTCCGTCGCCGTGCTCACCACCTGAAGCACATTCGCCGCCTGCTCCGCCCAATCCACATAATCCTTCCCCAACCGAGACAACACCTCCGGCATCACCCGCAACAACGGCAACAACTCTGCCTGCCGCACCGCCCCATCAAACTCCCGCCTCACCAGCAACGCCTGGAACCCCTTCACCGCCAGCCCCGCCCGACTCGCAAAATACTCCGACAACCGATCCAAAACCAACAACGACTCCGAAACCCGCACCATTTTCGCAAGCTCCGATCGTACCCCCGGCACAAACTCATACTCCAGTGGCTCACTCCCCGGAACCGCCCGAATCAACCCACTCATAAACACTTCCGCCGCATGCACCTGCCACGACTCCCGCAGCATCGTCTCCTGAATCAAATACACCACCGACAAACTCACCGGAGCCGCCGCCATCAACTGCACCAACCGCTTCGCCAACGGAGACGCCATCAAGAAAAAACGCCGCACCAACAACGCCGCCCGCTCAGCCTCATTCTCCTCTTCATCCCCACTCCCAGCCAACGGCCCCTCCTGGCCCCGCACCACCCCATCAAACACAACCCCCATCGCAGCCTGATTCCCCACCCCCGCCAACATCCTGGCCCAGCGCTTCATCAAATACGGTTCCAACGCCATCACCGGCAACTTCACCACATTCCGCCCCAGCCCATCGTCCCCCGCCCGATCGCACCATTCCGTCCCCACAACCTCCAAATCCCCACCCGGCTGCGGCCTCCGCACCTGCACCCCCATCCCCACCTTCAGCGCCGTCCTGGGCCATAAATTCTCCGGCAATAGCTGAACCAGCGCGATCGGTTGTTGTTTCCCCCACGCTTGCAACAGCGGCAAAATCTCCCCCCCATACCAAACCGGCGAAACACAATCACTCACCAGCAAAATCAAGCGTCGCCCCGTCCGATCTACTAGCGACTTCGGTCGATTGCACTGCGTCGCCTGCCCACCCCACGCCTGCAACCCCCAGCGCCGCTGTATCCCCTCATCCAGAGCACCATCCTCCGCCCCAGACAACGCCTCCCCCCCAGACAGCGCCTTCAACTGCCACGTCCGCACATTGCGAAACGCCCCTTCCCGCTCCAGCAACCGCCGAAACTCATCAATCAAATCCCGCCACAAAAACGTCGATTTCGACTCCTCAACCACCACATCCACTTCCAACCACCGCTCCAGCGCAGGCACCATCACCGGCCCATAAAACACCTGATTCGCCACCCGACTTTCAATCATCCGACAAGCCGTCGCCTCCTCATCGATCGCCTGTTGATGCATCGACGCGATCAGACGTTTCAACACCCGCAAAGCGCGCGACAACTCCAACGCATTCCGCAACGCAGGAGCCGACGGAACAATAATGGGAATCGAATCGCGACCACTCCCCACGGTCTGCTTGCGTTCAGGGGGCGCAGGGGGCGGTGACGGAGAGGGTCGTGATGTATCCTCGTCCTCACTCTCCTCGATCGATGGCTCATTCTCCGCATTCCCAGACGGCAAAACGGCCTCCGCGATCGGCGAGGATGGCATTACCTCCTGCGTAGAGTTTGACGGTAAAGGCTCTGGTTCCGGAGGATCATCATTCAACGGCTTTTCCGCCTCTGCCATTTCCTGAAACGCTTCAGAAACTACAACTTCCGCCTTTGCAATCTGATCAACCAGCCAAAGACTTTCCGCCGCCGCCAACGCATCCCCATCCCAAACCGTCCCCAACAAAACCTGGGTCAACTGCTGGACTAGGGATGGCGACTCAGAAAGACTCATCGTTTCCTACTCATTCAACGCACTCAGCAACAACTGAATCAATGTTTCCTTCGTCTCTCCCTCCGGTGCCCGTTCCGCCGTCGTCAGATAAACCGCATTCAGCAACTGATCGGTCGCTAATTCCTTCTGCTCCCGATCGCGTTTCCTCACAAACTCCTGGATCAGCGCTGACACCTTGTCTGCATCGATCTGATCCCCCAAATGCCGCTGCACAATTTCATGCAATTCCCTTTCGCCATGCGTCTGCATCGTCAGCCGCAAACACCGCCGCAAAAACGGAGCCGGAAAATCACGCTCCCCATTACTGGTCATAATCACTAACGGAAACGCCGTACAACGAACAATACCATTGGGGACTTCGTAGGTGCGATCGTGCTCAAACGTTGGCTCCGTTGCATCACTATAGGCCGTTGTCACCCTAACGTGCTGCATCGACTCTCCATCAATTTCCTTATCCTTAATTCTGGCCAACTCAGGAATCTCAAACCGCCCTTCTTCAAAGATATTGAGCAAGTCATTGGGCAAGTCAATATCACTTTTATCAATCTCATCAATCAACAACACTCGCGGTCGATCGCAGGGCATCAACGCCGTTCCCAAAGGGCCTAGCTGGATATAATCACCAATATTTTTCAAACTGCCCCCCTGCTCCTGGGCACGCCCGATCGCATCATAGCGATACAACCCATCCTTCAGCATCGATCGGGTCGTAATCGGCCACTCCAGCACCTCCCCCAACCCCAACTCATAAGCCACCCGATAGGCCAACGAGGTTTTCCCTGTTCCCGGCTTACCCGTAATCAACAGCGGACGGCGAAGATATAAAGCTGCATTCACCGCATCAATTTCCGGTTTTCTCGCCTTAAAGGTCATCCCACGCCGCTTCCGAGGCGAAATTTGAGGCTCCTCCCGATCGGGCTGATGAAACTGACGCCAACTGGGTGGCGGCGGTAACTGTTCAATTCGCTGCGGATCAGGTTCCCCGCTTCCCGTAAAAATGTGCCAGTTACTCATCATCCCAAGCTCCGATTACTTAAATTTGCACTGTCATCCTCGATCGGGGGTAGCAGATGGGGGTTTTCCCAAAGAATGCCAATATGACGACCGATCGAGCAGTTGGCACCACTCTTTAAAGCAGCACTCCGAGCTTGTTGAATCGCCAATGGCAAGGTCTTCACAGGGGTTCGCAAAATCGCCTCTAATTCCTGACGACAGTCTACCTCAGGGATGCTCTCCCGCAGCCATACCGCGATCGGATGGCCCGTCCGCAGCAGCAACGCAAAAACACTCCCCTTCCCAACACGATCGGGACAGTCAGACAGTCGAAACCCCAAAGGCATCGCCGCCTTGGGCTGACAGATATTTAACGAGGCAAAGAGCGCCTTCACATCCAGACAGCCCTCTACTAAAACCTCAGAAGCTTGGTAATTGGCTTGCAAATCTTTATTTTGCCAATACTGTAGCCAGTCATCCCGTTTAGCATAGCCCATCGTTCGCTCAAGACTTCGCAGCACAACTCGATATTCTGCTTCCAAGGGCAGCGAAATACCAAATTCATCTTCAACTTCCCAGCGATCGATCGGCTCATCCAACAAATCCAACGGAACACAAAATTCAATCAGCGTATGACTCAAATCAACCGAGCTTTCCTGCATCCATCGACAAAACACATCGGCAATTTGATGTCGCTTAATGGCCTCCTCCGTTTGCCGCCATAGATCAAACCCTTCACAGTTCCTAACATCATAGAACTTGAAATCAGGAATTCGCCAAGCACTGACTTGATACCTATCCGCCACTGGTTGAATCAGCACCAGCAAGTGAGCTTCAATCTCCCCCTGTTCCCGAGATCGCCTTTGTTCAGACTGCTGTGCAACATCCTTGACAGCTTGTTGATAAATTCCATCAAAATTTTCTAAATATTGATTACACCAATTCTGAAATTGTTTTCTTAACGCATCATCAGAAAATTCTGAAAACGCTAAGAGATACGCAGAAAACTTTGATAATACAATCTCAGAATCAACAGTATCTCCAAGTTCTAGCAGCAGCTGATCAAAAGACCAGTCCCCTTCCGATCGTATCCAGTTTTCAGGCATTGCATAGTAATAAGCTTGCTCAATGATTTTTTTAGTAGCAGTTTGGGTTACATCCAACCCACAATGTAATATCACAATCCAAAACACATACTGCAACACTGAAGCAGAGATCATCTGTGCAAAGTCTTGATCAGGTGCCGTAAGCACTAGCATCCCCACAGCAGCTTGTTGCTCCCTATCCCACACAGGCGCACCACTAAAACCAGGCTGTAGTAATACACCCGCTTGGGCTTGATCATGAAGCTGCCATAACTCCCGTGCAGTTTTGCCTACAACAACAACCTCCGGAGAGATCGCAGAATCGTTATATCCCTCCGGAAACCCCTTCAGCATCAATCGCGAGCTTGCACAATGCAGCTCTACGGGAATTGGACGAGCTTGGACAGGAATATTCGAGATCGGCTCCAGAACTGCAATATCTTGAAAGGCTGTATAGCAATCGATGGGTGCCCATCCCAGCACTCGGGTTTGCACGGAAGAACAGGAAACGATCGGTGACCGTGGCGCTAATGGGAAGTCCACGCTGATTTCTTGGCAAACTTCTGGTTTCTTACGCTCTGTTCGATCGCGCCTCAACGCATCATTCACCACATGGGCACAGGTGACAATGTAGCCCGGTGCAACCAAAAAACCGGCCCCAACGATCGCCCCATCGTCTCCATAAATCCTAACAAACGCCTGATCCAGCAACGCCTGATCGTCCATCAATCCCTATCCACTCGTACACTGAAGACCTCAGTCTTGCTTCCACTTCAAGGTCACTTCAAAGTTCACTTCTCCACCAACAGAGGCAAAAATCACATCCGTCCCCGCCGTCAGCTTCAGCCCAAATTTGACCTCGACTTCATTGGCATCCTTCGTCAGCCCGGAACGCAAGCGATCGACCACCTGCTTAGTCACGGGTTGCACCACGCGCAGCGCTTCATCTAAGGTTTTGCTAGCTTCCACAGCCAAATCTTTGGCAGACCGTCCAGATAAAGAAGGCCCAGTACCAGTTCCCGATGAAACATCCTCCACTTCAAAAAAATAAGGTGTTCCATCATCTAGGTGAAATTTAAGTAACCGCTTTGTCATAGAAAATCTGCAATAACTATTACTTAGAATCTTGGCGCGATCGCTTGATTATCCTTTTGCCAATGATTCTAACTGCCAAAATTACGGATAGATACACCTAATCCAGATATTTTCCTGAACCCATTCATCAAAACTTGTCAGCCACCACACAAGTAACTGCATGTGAATAATAGCTAAAAGATTCTCTTAAAAGCGGGCACCGGGAATCGAACCCGGATCAATAGCTTGGAAGGCTATGGTTTTACCACTAAACTATGCCCGCAGACTTTTGTTATCTTAGCACAACTTTTTGTAATGTCTAGAGAACTTTGAGATTTACCGTCACCAGCCAAATTGTAGACGGCTTATTCGCGGGACTGTAGGTGGCATTGGGATCCGAGATCACCTCACAGGTTGCCCCCTTCAACACCTTTTCTGCCAGATCCTGCAACGCCTCCTGCCCCAAAATCCCCGATTGAATCGCCGGACTCTCCGGTTGCACCTCCACGGATACGATCGACCCCGGCTGCCCCCCTTGAATTGGACTCACTTCCACCTTCACGATCGTCGGTAAGGTCTGCCCCCGCTGGATCGTTGGTGCCAGAACAATTTCTGTCCCCTGCTGAATTTGCAGAATCTTCAGCCCCGGATTGCCTAAGCTGGGATCATTGCCACTCTTGGGTGCTAAGCCTGCGGTTCCCACAGCAACCTCAAACTGCCCCTTAGGGACATTGGGCGGGCCATCCCCGTTATTCTTCCCTCCCCCAGGACTATCGCCCGTTGCCGGTATCTTGGGATCCCCGGAACTCGGTTTCCCATTCGGCTTGCCTCCCTTAGGCTGCTCCCCCGCAGGCTTGGCTGTACTCGGCTTAGAATTTGGCCTCTGAGGATTTGGTTTCTGGGTCGCTGGCGTCTTGGGATCTTGCGTTTTTTTCGTTGAATTCGGCGGCTTCGATTGCGATGTCTGCGGCGTTATGGGCTTCTCCTCCTTCGGCTGCTTAGGATCCACAGAATCCACAGAGGCTTCAGAAGACGGTTGGGATACCTGTGGTTCCGGATTCGACGCCGTTTCAGGTGGGGGAGATGCCACGCTAGAGCCCGATCGGGGTTGTTCTGGATTCCCCTTTGGGGCAACAAAGTCCGACTGCGTTGTCGGCTGGGTCGGAGCATCCACCAGTTCCACCGCGATCGAGTCCCCAGCCCCTCCGCCTGCCAACACATCCGCTCCCCAGCGCCGCACCCCCAGCAATAGCCCCGAATGCAGCACCAAAGAACCACAAAACACCGCTAACCAGAACTGAACAGGTTCCGGACGGCGGCGAAACGGTAGAGCGGCAGGGGTCGAAGATTGCACAGTAAACAGCGAAATACTGGAAGACTACTCCCAGTGTAACGAAGCTTGTCCAAGCCGTAATTTTGGATACCGAAATTGCAACAGATCTGGGGACGTGTGCCGTCCCCAGCCCGTTCTAGGCCATTTGGGGCGATAGGTGCGGCAATGGCTCCACCCAGAAGGTCAACACCGTTTCATCGATCCCCTTCAGTTGCAGTGGCATGCCCTTGATGATTTCCTCATCCTCCAGATAATCCGCCACCGCCGCCGAGACCAGAATACGTCCAGGATCCGCCGCCGCCTGCAAGCGTGCCGCAATGTTGACGCTGGGGCCGATCGCCGTATAGTCCGATCGCTCACTGCCGCCAAACATCCCCACTACAGCCGTGCCTTGGTGAATCCCACAACGGAACTTGAGGTTTGGCAAGCCCTGTTCTGCCCACTTCTGATTCAACTCATCCAAGGATTGATACATCCGGCGTGCGGTCGCGATCGCCCGCTTCACCTGTTCATTCGGCGTCAACTCCTCCGGCGCACCATAGAGCGCCAAGATCGCATCCCCCATAAACTTATCCACCGTACCGCCATTCTCAAACACCGCGCGGGTCATGGTCGCCAAATACTCATTCAGCAATTCCGCCACCCGCCGCGATCGCAACGTATTCGACAGTTGAGTAAAGCCCACGATATCGCTAAACAACACCGTCACCATCCTCGGTTCTGGCCGCAGATCCAGCGTCAGTTCACCCTTCGCAGCCCGCTGCACCAAGCTCTGGGGCAAGAAGCGCTTCAGCACCGATTCCGTTAAGTACTGGTTCAGCTCCACCATGCGCTGTTCCTTTTCCTTCAGCGCCAGCAAGTTCCGCACCTCCGCCAACAGGAGGCGATCGGTAAAGGGCTTCGACAGGTAGGCATCAGCTCCCCGTTCCACCCCTTCCAGGCGGGTATCTTCATCGGCCTTCGCCGTTAGCAGAATCACCGGAGTCCCCCGCAACTCATCATCCAAACGGATCATGCGAATCATGTCTAAACCGGAGACCTTCGGCATCATCAAATCCGTCACAATCAAATGGGGCCGATGCATCTGAGCCGACTGGAATCCTTCTTCTCCATTACGGGCAGTAAAGACCTGGTAGCCCTGCTGCCGCAAGATCCCAGAGACATAGGTTCGCAGATCAGCGGTATCATCCACCACCAACACCCGTAGCCCATTCAGTTCCACAGTTGAAGAAATGACTTCGACCTCAGTCTCTTCAAGATCCTGCAACTCGGCCTGAATATCAGCCAGCTCCACCGCAGCCCGACTCGCCTGCACCTCCGCATGTTCATTGACAATTTGATTCGCTGGTAAATGATCCGCCCCTAGAATGAGGGCGATCGCAAAGGTACTACCTTGACCATAGACCGAGGAAACCTGGATTTCTCCCCCATGCATTTCCACCAACTCTTTCACCAGAGACAACCCGAGTCCCGTCCCTTCATAGCTCCGATTCACCGATCCCTCCGCCTGCCGGAACCGTTCAAAGAGATGGGGAATTTGATCCTCCCGAATGCCAATACCGGTGTCCCGCACCTTCAGCACTGCCCGATCGGTCTGGGAATTGTGCAGCAAGCTAACCGAAATCGTCCCCCCCGCTGGCGTAAACTTCATCGCATTGGACAGCAGGTTATAGACCACCTTGTCAAACTTCTCCAAGTCCAGATAGATCAGAGAACAGGGCTGGAGTTGGGTCACAAGGCTGATGCCCTTCTTTTCGCAGTAGGGGCGAAAGGTTTCCACAATCTGATGGACAAAATCTGCCAGATCGCAAGGACAGAACGTTGCCTGCATTCGTCCAGCATCCAAGCGTTGCAGATCCAAGAGTTGATTGACTAAGCGCAGCAACCGTCGAGAGTTACGCAGCGCAATGCCCGCTTGGTCATAGGACAGACCTTGCTTCTGGGCGATCGCAGACTCCAGCGGCCCCACCATCAGCGTCAAGGGAGTCCGAAACTCGTGGGAAATATTTTGGAAAAACTCGGTTTTTTGCCGATCGAGTTCCATCAGCTTTTCCGCTTGCTGACGGGTCGTTTGATACAAGCGTGCCTGCTGCACCGCGATCGCCGCCTGTTCGGAAACGGACTTTACCAGTTGGATCTCCGACTGTTTCCAGAGGCGAGGTTCACGATTCTGGCGCAGTGAAATACTGCCAATAATGCGACCATCCACCAACAGGGGCAAAACCAGCAACGCCCGTGCAGGGGATCGAAATTCTGGGGCATGCATCTCTGGGTAATGGGCCAGATCTTCCAGGACAACGGGCCGCTGATTGGTCAGAAGGTACTGAAGTACCGGGTTGCCTTCGATCGGCACTTGGGACTTAGGCAATAGCCGTGAGTGAGCATCTGCATCCTCCGCAAAGGTGCGCACCTCTTGAGAGCCTGACTCGTATAAACCAACACATTGCACGTACTGATCATCCGCGGTCCACAGCGACAGCGCGCAACCATCCACCTGCAACGCCAACCCTAATTGTTGAGTAATCGCCGAAAAAATCTCCTGGGGATCCAACGACGATCGAATAGCCGTTGTAATCGTGTTGAGTAGGGCTTCCCGCTTAGCCAGCGCCCGCACCCGTTCGTAGGCTTGGGATTGGGACAGGGCTAGGGCTGCTTGATCCGCCACCATGGCGATTAACTCAACCTCACTCTCCTGCCATCCCCGCCCCGATTCGCATTGGTGCAAGGCAAGAACAGCAATCAGTTCCTGCTGGCAAATGAGTGGAACCAATAGGCTAGATTGAATTCCCGCATCGGTATAGACCTGGTGCAAACTGTCTGGCTGTTCAGCAATCACGGGACTAGTTGCCACATCCTGGATGACTGCAACCGTTGCTAAGGGCCACACCGTTCGAGCCAAGGGATGCAATCCCGACACCGTCTGACCTGAAACAGCCTGCGTTTGCAGCGAGGACTGCAAATTTCCCTCTGAAGACGCCTCTGCCGCACCTAACTGGCGATCGTAAACAAAAGCATCTTCCTCCAATTGGCCATTCTGGCAAGGTCGTAGAACCCCATAGCTAACCTCAAAGGTCTGTCCTACAACGCCAACGATCGTCTTCAGTAACTCCTGGTAGCTTAAGGCACTACGAATCGTACTTGTGATCGCATTCAGCAACGTCTCTCGGCGGAGATTGCGGCGAAGCTCCTCCGTTCGAGCTTTCAGAACATTATGGGTGTCCGCTGCCTGACGAACCACCTGCTTTAGTTGCTCATCATCCCAGGGTTTAGTGACATATTTGAAAACTTTACCCGAGTTAATGGCTTCAACCAGATCCTCAACATCCGTATAACCGGTCAAAATGATGCGGATGATATCAGGGTATTTTTGTGCAGTCAGACTGAGGAACTCTGTACCACTCATTTGAGGCATGCGCTGGTCAGAGATAATGACTGCAATATCACCTTCCTCTTCTAAGATTTTGAGTGCATCTGGCCCATTCTCGGCCCGCAGTACCCTAAATTCTCGATGAAACGTCCGGTACAACAAATCCAGATTGTCAGGTTCATCATCGACAACCAAGAGCTTCTGCTTTTTACTATCACGAGCTACCATGCACCAAGCTCCTGCTGCAAGGGCATTTCTGTTGACATTAGTTGAACTTGATTATGAAACACCCTGATTGAACAACCAGAAAGGATGCTAGAACGTTCTGCATACCGTTGAGATAGTAGCCGGATGGGACTAGCTATGTTTTGATTATCAGCAAGGCCCCGTAGGGTTTGCCATTGACTAAGGGAAACATCAATTCTGTCCACTGGTGGCTCCAAGGTAGTTTACCAACCAAGTTCTGCTTAATCAAACTTGCCCACTTCAGGTGAATTTCTAACTCGACTCCCTGAAAGTTAAGTGACGAATATCACCAACAGGCGCTATTTTTCCGTAGTTCTACAGTACATCCTCCACTTCTCGATCGTATTTTCAAGCGACCCCAAGCAAATTCTGGGATTGATTGCCTAGGACAGCCTTTACAAGTCATTCTGAAATCCATCTGTAAAACCACAGTTTTTGAAAGACCACAGGCAATTGCTGAGTTAATTTCCCTCGGATGCTTTGAACTTTCTGGAGAATAGCTGGCAAACTAATTCTCTTGTACTATGATCCACTGAAAAATAATTTAAGCAGATTGTCTCTCTTCTATTCTTCTCTGGATCAAGGGTTTGATCAGGATACCTGAAAAGCTGAGGTTTAGGAATACGCTTGCACTACAGATAGCGAAGGAAAAACAAATCGCTTCATTTCCCACACTATAGGTATCATGAAGGGAAGTTGGCTCTGGAGTGATTGACTCCTAGGCTGTTTTACCTCTACCGATTTCTGCTTGTTCTTGCACCCTGTGGGTTTTGGGTCAATTTCCTATGCGCTGTCCAGTGTGTCATCACCTTGAGAACCGAGTGTTAGAGTCCCGATCGGCTGACTCTGGACAGAGTGTACGTCGCCGCCGAGAATGCTTGAAGTGTGGTCATCGCTTCACAACCTATGAACGGATCGAGGTTGTGCCAATCACGGTAATCAAACGCAGTGGGAACCGTGAGATCTTCGATCGGCAAAAGCTGCTTCAGGGAGTCATCAAAGCCTGTGAAAAGTCCGGTGTCACTGAATCGGTTCTAGAAAACTTGGTCCTATCCGTAGAATCTGAAGTACAGCAACGTGCCTCTCGGGAAGTCAGTAGTGTGGAAATTGGACAACTGGTACTGAATCATTTAAGGCGGATCAGCGAAGTCGCCTATATTCGATTTGCGTCTGTCTATTCCCAATTTCAAGGATTAGACGATTTTCTAGAGGTGCTTAACCAGCTTAAACAAGCAGAAGCACTCAGCCAGTAACCTTACGCTTCAAAGGGATCAGGTCAAAGGGATCGGGACTGATCCCGGTCTATTGGTCTAGCCAGTCGGACAAAAAACTAAAGTTAAAACAGCTAAATATTAGATCTTGAGAAATATGGTTGGTCTTCCCAACGATTTTAATTAGTATAAACAGTTAGTGAATGAAAAGAAGGACTGTTAGGCTACTTATAGCCTACTAAGTGGGTGTTATTGTGGGTGTCGTCTTAGTCTAACTGGTGCGGTTCCGTGACAATCATGGGTCGTGAATGGGTTGTATTGATTCACCACAGGGTCGGGGGTCTTCCCTAGCTGGTGATGGTGATTTGAGAGTGGTAGTATCCAAGTGAAACACAGAATCTACCCCTGAGGGCTTGTCCTCTGATGAACTTTAGTCTAGGTAATTTTTGACATCCGATCAGGAGATGACTGGATCAAGTCGGGCGGGGCAGGATGGCTAGACCAACCTATGTAACTTAGGGAATGAAGATTTTGCTTGACATGGCCTCGGAAATAGAACAACAACTTCACCCTAGTATCATCGGCAGTCTTACTGTGGGAGGAAGCAAAGTCCTAGTTGGAGCAGCCCATGGTGCGTTGGTCACTGTTTTGGACAAACCGGCGACGATCGCCCGCCGGAGATTGCCCTATTTTTCGCTACCTCCCCCCTCTTCCCTCGGTGGACTGAATTTATCCCTGAGCAATCGGCAATGGGTCGATGAAGTGATTCATACGATTGTGCAGCGCCAGTCGGTGGTTCTGAGTCTAACCGATTGGGATCAACTTTCAGCCTTCTTAAGAAACCTGGCCCATCATCCCAGTATTACAACCTCACACCCGGATGGCTTGATTTACATCAGTCAATCGATGACTGTTGCCGATTGTTTGCAGGAGTTGGTCACGCTGGTTGCCTACTCCTGTCCCACGACCCGCCTTCGCCCAAGGCAATTGCAGGAAGTGCTAGGGTCTCTAGAATGCCTGATTTTTCTAGAAGCATCTTTTTGGACTCCAGAAGACTTGCGATCGATGCAATCTCATCTACCCGCTTGTACGATCGTTGCTGGGGTGACGGACTTAGGCGAGGGGCAATCGGCATTTTCTACGATCGGCTGGAGGACGATGACCCCTGGGGATCTGGTTGCCTCTGACAGCCATGGGAAGGGCTCGCCAAGTTATGAGCAAGGGATAGAGCAGCAAGTAAGGGCCGAAATTGAACACCATTTTGGATCATCTCAGGTACTGCTCAAAATGGTGCGCCGCCTGATCACCGCTGGGCCTAACCTCTCGGTGATTCAGCAATTTCTCAAACAATCGGATCCAAAGTTCAGTTTATTGGAACATGTGCTGGCTCCTTTAGGAACCCCGGAGCGCTGGATCTTGGCAGTCTTGCTAGCGTTAGGCCCTAGCGTCAGTTTAGCGGCAGAGCAGATCGCCAAGATCACTGGGCCCCTCAATCCGGAGCCCATGCTGCAATCATTACTCGATCGTGATTTGGTGGTGAGATGGGGCGATCGTTATGCTGCGTCTGCGGGGGTAGCGGAAGTTCTAGGGCGGAACTTTAAGGCTCAGCCTTGGATGAAACGGGTCTTAGACCATGTGCTACCTTGGGCCGAAGCTCACCAGCAGGATGTGGATGGGATCGGGCAGGAGTTACCTTTGCTGCTCTATAGCTTGAAGTGGGCGGTGGGTGAAGGCTTGTGGTCCGAGGTTTTGCGGCTGGCCCGATCGCTGGATCATACGCTGGTATTAGCCGCTCGATGGGATTGCTGGCGGCAGGTTTTACAATTTGCGCTCCAAGCGGCCCAGCAGTTGGAGGATCGATCGGCGGAGGCTTGGGCTTGGCACCAATTGGGGACGCGGGCCTTGTGTGAAGAGGCCATTCCAACGGCCTATGATGCTTTATCGAGATCGGCCCAGTTGCGTAAGACGTTACCCGATCCGTTAGCCTTAGCGGTGACGCAGCATAATCTTAACTATTTGCTGCAAAGTACACTGCCCAAGAAAGCCACAGAGCCTGGTGATCCAATTGCTGTCCAACAGCCGGTCGATCGCCGTCGGATGTATCTCATTTTAGGTTTGATCTGTTTTGCGACGTTTGGATTATCCGTAGGTATTGGCTTAGCGGTTCAATGGGTTCTCCAACCCGATGCGCCTCCCCTGTCAGTGCCGAGGGATGATGAGCCCTAGGGGCAGGCTGACCTATCTCCCAACTAGCGTTGCAAAGTGACTAAAGAGCTTGGTGCCTTGGAATGGTGATCCTAAAAGTTGTGCCAGATCCGATCGACGAAATGCAGTCTAATTGCCCTTGGTGGGTTTGGGTCACAATTTGATAGCTGATGGAGAGTCCCATGCCAGTTCCTTTTCCGATCGATTTTGTCGTGAAAAAGGGATCAAATAGACGCTTCTGGATGTCTTCCGAGATCCCTGGGCCGTTATCAGTAATTTGAATCATGACTTGATCGCGATCCCCTGTGCGAGTGCAAATCTGAATGGTTGGCTGGAAGGATGGGTTGGCTGTCATGGATCCTGGATGGACGCTTTCTTCCAGTGCATCAATGGCATTGCTGATGATGCTGATAAAGACTTGGTTGAGTTGTCCGGCATAGCATTCCACCAACGGCAATTCCCCATAATCTTTGACGATCGTAATGGGTGGACAATGGGGATTGGGGTGAAGGCGACTTTGGAGAATCAACAGCGTGCTGTCAATGCCCTCATGGAGATCAACCGTTTTCAATTCCGATTCATCCAGACGGGCGAAGGTTCGGAGCGATCGCACAATCTGTTGGATGCGTTCGGTGCCAGTTTGCATGGAAACTAAGAGATCAGGTAAATCTTGGCTGATGAAGTCGAGTTCGATCGTCTCAATGGTTTCAGTAATGGTTGGGTCTGGTTTGGGATAGTGGTTCTGATAGAGTGTGGTGAGGGCTAAGAGATCCTGGGTATAGGTGCGAACATGTTTAATATTGCCTTGGATAAAGCTCAAAGGGTTATTAATTTCATGGGCAATCCCCGCGACCAACTGACCGAGACTCGACATTTTTTCTGCCTGAACCATTTGAACATGGGCTTGCTGTAATTGCGTGAGGGTTTGGGCCAGCGTTTCAGTGCGTTCATTTACTTTTTCCTCTAGGTCGGTGTAGGCTCCCTCTAAGGAATGGGCCATGCGATTAAAACTTTGGGCCAGCAGTCCCAGTTCATCCTGGGAGCGATCGTGGAGTCGGGTGGTTGAGTTGGGCGTGGCAGCGACCTGTCCCATCACGCGAATCATACTTTGTAAGCGGCGGTTGACCAAGCGATCGAAAAAGATATAGATCAACCCAATTAAAACAATGGCAAGGGCGGCAAATGTGGTTAATACGGTGTGGGTTAAGGCCGCTTGATTGGCCCGCAAATCCTGGGTTGGCACATAAATCATCAGCGTGCTAATGATATCGCCTACTTTCCAGCCGTAACCCTGATTCCGTCCATATTTTTCTACGAGTTTGGCGGGTGCGGTGTCTGGGCTCCAGTGGCATTTGAGACAACTGGATTCGACTTGAATCGGTTTAGCAATGTAAAAAGCTTCTTGATGGTTCAATGTCCGATAGCCCGTTGTTTCCTTGAGACTGCGATCGTTCTGAAAATTCTGGATAATTTGGGTTTCAAAATCATCGGCTTGATCCGTTGGATTAAGGGGATTAAGGGTTGGTTGCCGATAAAGATATTCCGGAAGGAGTTCGTTAAAATATTCAAAAATTCTGCGAGTTGAAAATGTCGCTGACATTGCCTCCAACACAAAATCACTCGTGTATGCCTCAATGGCAGGACGGAGATCTTTACTAACAAACTTGCGATTCGCCTCGCCAAAATTTAAGACAATTTCGCTGCGGCTCCGAGCTTCCTGTTCAAAAGTGTTGGATTGAATACCTTCTAAATACCAAGTTCCTACCGCTACGGAAACAACTAGGCATAAACCGATGACTGCAATAAACTTCAGACGTAAAGAAAGGCGTCTGGGGACATCCCGTAACTTTTGTAGGAATGGGTGCATGGTTAAAATCGATCGGACAAAACGTTGTGGGATCAAACGGAGTGAGGGGAATCGGAAGAGGCATCAGCTAGCTTTCTTACTCTGTCTAGAACTGATCAGGTTGATGAATGAAGGGGGGACAATGTTGAGAATAGATGCAGGTTGATGATGCAGGGTTTGACCGCTGGGCTTGCCGCTAGAGTACCCTCTGTGAGGAGGATGAGTAACGTTTTGATTGAAAAATTGCCAAGCTGAAATGAACGTATTGATCACATCAATACGTTCTTGAGTGCGGGACAAATGGTTGTTTTTGGTAGTGTTTGAATTCTTAATTTTTCGCTTTGATAGGTAGGGTAATGGTAAAGGTTGTTCCTTGGCCTAGGGTTGACTGTACCGCCAAATCTCCACCATGCGTTTCTTCAACGATTTGCCGCGCGATCGCTAAGCCTAAGCCGGTTCCTTTGCCCACACCTTTGGTTGTAAATAAATGGTCAAAGATTTTAGCTTTTACAGCCTCGCCCATGCCTTTGCCATTATCCCGCATCTGAATTTCAACGATATTGCCTCCTTTGATTGCGGTTTGAATGGTGATTTGTTGCGGATTGGCGATTAGATTGTCATAGGTTGTTTCCTGTGCCATTTCATCAAACATGTCGATTGCATTAGCGAGAATGTTCATAAATACTTGATTCAGTTGACCTGGGAAGCATTGAATCTCAGGAAGGTCTCCATAGTTTTGCAGGACTTCGATTTCGGGGCGATGTTCATTGGCTTTCAGACGATATTTAAGAATAAGGATTGTACTATCAATCCCTTCATGCAGATTAGCGCTAACGGTATGCTCCATGTCTGCCCGCGAGAAGGTTCGCAGGCTGGTGCTGATCGATTTAATGCGATCGGTGGCTCCGTGCATGGAATTGATGAGTTTTACAAAGTCTTGACGGAGAAAGTCTAAATCGATGTCTTCAGCGTGCCCTTGAATCGCTGGATGGGGATGGGGATAATGCGCTTGATACAGATCTAAATGCGCCAGTAGATCTTTGAGATAGTCCTTTTCATTGGTAATACTGCCGCTCAGAAATCCGATCGGGTTGTTGATTTCATGGGCGACCCCAGCGACTAAGTTACCGAGGGATGCCATTTTCTCACTTTGCACAATTTGTAATTGAGTCTGTTCCAATTGTTGGGCGTAGTGTTGGGCTTGTTGGTAGAGTCTGGCGTTTTCCAGGGAAATGGCAGCTTGCGTGCAGAGAAAATTCAACACCAGAACACGATCGGGGGGAAAGGCCCCACTGGTGGATTGATTTTCTAGGAAGAGAATCCCAATGAAATGGCCTTGATTGAACATGGGTAAACCCAGCACACTTTTGGGTTGGTGTTGTCTGAGATAGTCGCCAATGACGGGTAAATCGGTCTCTAGATCGTCAATTACAACTAGTTCCTGGGTGTTTTTGACGTACTGAATCAGTTTGACGGGAAGCAGGGGATGATCCGTTAGATCTTCAGTACAAAGCTGCGTTTGATTGACGGTTGCGATCGCCCGCACTTGCCAGTCTCCAGTGTCGTTCGGCAGGAGCAAAGCACAGCGATCGGCCCCCGAGTTTTGCAGAATAATTTGGCTGAGTTGATGGAGTAGTTCGTCTAATTGAATCGTGCTAGAGAGAGCTTGCGAGGCTTTGAGGATGGCCGCAAAGTCCAAAGGGTAGTTGATGCTAGCACTGCTGGAACTGGTGCGATGGTTAGAATGTACGGTGACGGTGGCTGGGGAGAGGGTCAGCAGGGTATTGAATAAGCCCGCTGAGGGATCTGCCTGCTGCAAAATGGGATGTAGCAGGTGGGGGTAGCGGCTCTCTAGGTCAGCCACTTTGGCTTGGGCACCCCAGCGGGTATAGCAGTAGTAGGCTTCCTGAATGTAGCCTGCGGCGACTTTGTCTTTGCCCCAATCCAAATAGAATTGAGCGGCAAGTTCATTGGCTAGGGCTTCATCTTGAATAAAGCCATTCTCTTTGGCGCTCGCGATCGCGCGATCGTAATAATCGATCGCTTCCCTTATATCACCTAAGACTCGATAATATTCTGCCGCAACCAGTTCCCCGCGATGGTGGTGATTGGTGGGTGCGAAGGTTGCCCAATGCCGCAACTGATCCTGTTGTTGTTGGACTTGCTGCAAAATAGTCGGTTGCTCCTCGGAACCTGCATTGGGATAGCAGCGAAGTTGAATGAGGGCATCAAACCAAACGTAGAGAACTACGGTAAATGTTGCAGTTCCCCCGTGAAGGTATTCCCTCGCCTCTTGAGAAATGCGTGCAGCTTGCTGATACTCGTTAAAAAGATAATACAGGATTGCTTGATTGACATACCAGTGGAACAATCCAGTGAAATTACTATTCACTTTCAGTGCTGGTAAATGAGTCTCTGCATCAAAGAGTTCTCCACTTAAAATTGCTGGGTGCTGGTTGTGGCCCAGTAAGTTCAACGTAGCTTGTTGGTAAGTTATTTCTAACAGCAGGGAATGTAGATGTTCATGCTTTAGGGTGACTTGCCGATAGGCTTCCATTTTCGGGAGTAAGTCTGAAAGTACATGACCTTGGAAATAAGCATAGGCACAATAGGTACCCGCATTGAGGTTTGCGGCTTCTAAATCCCCTGTTTCGATTCCGTCTTGATAAGCTCGTTCCAATGCAGGAACTACGGTAGATAAAGCATCTTTCCAATGTTTAATAAAATAGTAATTGATAAATCCACTACGACTGTAGGAATTCTTCAGATGTAAGCGATCGCGTAAAGCTAGCGCTAATTCTCCAAAGGCATAGCCGTTTTCAATATCACCCACTACGCCACAGAGAATTACACCATAGTCGCTATAAGTAAAAACAGAGATGGGGCAATTACCAAACTGAAGTGAGATTTCAAGCTGCTTACAAATCAGTAATGGCATTAAAGTTGGGGCTACAACATAAGCACTGGCAGATAATCCACTGATTACTTGTAGTTGTGCGAGTAAATGAGGATCGGTCAGCGAAGGTAATTCTAGAAAATCGTGAATCTCTCTCTCTGCCCATAGTGCTCTCGTTGCGCTGAGGGCTTGTCCAATATCGGCTGGAGTGGGCTGGGCTGGAAATTCTAGTCCTAGGGTTCGTAGCAATTCCAAGCCTATTTGTAACGATTCTAAGAGCCGACCCTGTACACTGGCTCCAAGAATTCGATGTTGCTGTACTTTAATGGTATCTAGCAAGGTTTTTGCTTGTTGACAAACCAAAGTAGCCCAGCGTTCCAGTTCTACAAAATTAGAGGTGAGATAATTGGCCTCAGTAATTTCTTCGTGAAGTGCCAAGCTGAGGTCATAGTGGGTCTGCCAGCTATCTGTAGGCAAAAGCTGGATGCCGTGCTCAAAATACGCGATCGCGGCTTGATAGGCAGTGGCAGTTTTTGCTTTGCGTCCTGCTGCTAGGTTTAAGTCAGCTAAGGTTTCTCGTTCTTGAGGCGATGTAATGAATGTGCTGCCAAGGTTGAGGTGATTGACAATGGTAAATAGTCGTTCTTCCCGTTCCTGGGGGGAAGCCTCCCAGAGAAGTGTCTGCCCCATCTTGAGATGTGTGATCTGTTTTTGATCGGTGGCAATGAGTGAATAGGCAGCTTGCTGCACTCGATCGTGCAGGAAGCGATAAGCCGGATTCACAGTAGTTTGGGGAGTTTGCTGATCGAATTTCTCACGATCGACTGACTGGAAAAACTGATAAACTTGCGTGGTCGGTATAATCAACCCTTCTTGGAGGGCTTGCCACAGAGTGTTGGCCACATCCGTTTGGGATTGTTCAGCCACGATCGCCAGCGTCTCTAAATCAAACTGGGCCCCAATACAAGCAGCGAATTTAAGGACATTCTGCGTCGATTCTGGCAATTTTTGCAACTGCCTTGCCATTAACTCAACCACATCATCGGTCAAAGCTGCATCTCGAACTTGTCCAATCTCGCACTGCCAATGGCCCGATGCCCGATCGAAGGTAATTAATTGATCCTGATGTAACACCCTGAGAAACTGCGTAGCAAAGAAAGGATTGCCCTGGGTTTTCTGCATCACTAGTTCCGTTAGCGGTTGAGCAACGGATGCCGCTGCATGTAACGTCTCTGCCACCAATTGATTTAAGCTCTGGTCATTGAGCGGTTGGAGGGTGATGGTCTCGATGGGGGTTCCCACCTTGGCGATGCTCTCCAGTGTC
Organism: Alkalinema sp. FACHB-956; assembly: GCF_014697025.1. NCBI lineage: Bacteria > Bacillati > Cyanobacteriota > Cyanophyceae > Leptolyngbyales > Leptolyngbyaceae > Alkalinema > Alkalinema sp. FACHB-956. The sequence continues at coordinate 721,382 of NZ_JACJRC010000001.1, forward strand.
AACATCAAGGGATGGGCTGCAAAGACTTCATTATCCCGATAGGCTCCCAGGATCAGGAGATAGCCCGTCTTGGCCTCCGCCATCAACACCTGCATTAAGTTGAGCGATGCTGAATCCGCCCACTGCAAGTCATCGATGAAAACGACTAGGGGATGCTCTGCGGTCGTAAAGACCTGAATGAAGCGTTGGAAGAGTAAATTAAAGCGATTTTGCGCCGCAGTACCGGAGAGTTCCGGGGCGGGGGGTTGGGGGCCAAGAATGCGATCGAGTTCCGGAATTAAGTCAACAATCACTTGGGCATTGTCGCCGAGGGCGTCTAAAATCCGGGTTTTCCAGGTGTGCAGTTGGGTATCACTTTCACTCAACAGTTGGGCCACTAAGTCGCGGAAGGCTTGGACAAAGGCAGAGAAGGGAATATTGCGATTGAACTGGTCGAATTTGCCTTTAATGAAGTAGCCCTGCTGTTTGACGGTCGTGCTGCGGGCCCCCTGTGCCATCGGTTTATGGACTTCATTCACGACCGCTGTTTTGCCAATGCCAGAAAATCCGGCGACTAGCACCAATTCTGTTGCGCCTTGGGCAACTCGTTCAAAGGCGGCTAATAACGTTTTCACTTCCTCTTGGCGACCGTAGAGTTTTTCGGGAATGGTGAAGCGATCGCTCACATCTTGGGTACCCAGGGGAAAAACTGCGATCGTGCCAGTTTCTTTTAATTGATGTAAACAGGTGGCTAAATCATGTTTGATACCCAAGGGGCTCTGATAGCGGTCTTCGGCATTTTTTGCCATCAGTTTGCTGACTACGTTAGACAATGCCTCGGGAATTGCTGGATTGACAGTATGGACTGGTGTTGGCTGGCTGGCCAAATGACAGTGGATTAATTCCATCGGGTCATCCGTTGGGAACGGTGGCTGCCCCGTCAGTATTTCGTATAACGTGATTCCAAAGGAATAAAAATCACTACGGTAATCAATGCCCCGGTTCATCCGTCCGGTTTGCTCTGGCGACAGGTAGGCAAGGGTGCCCTCGAGGATGTTGGGATTGAGGATCTCCTGGGTTTCGCGGGGCAATCGGGAGGAAATGGAAAAGTCGATCAGTTTAACTTGTTGCGTGTCAGGGTGAATCAGAATATTTGCAGGTTTGATATCTTTGTGAATGATGCGATTTTGGTAGAGAACTTGTAAGGTATCACAGAGCCAGATCGCCACTGGTAATAAGGCCACCAAGCAGGGCTGGCTCTCCTGGAGCCATTGCGTCAGTGACACACCTCCAAAATCTTCCATTACCAAACCGTAGGCATTTTTGTAAGCTTCGAGGCTGTAGGTGTGGATGATGCCAGGGGCATTTAATTCCTGGGCAATGCTGTACTGATTCCGAAATTGAACTAATTCATTAAATGAAGGATATTCATGGCGCAGGAATTTGATGACGACGGTCTGTTGGTCGGCAATTCGTAGGCAACGATGGATAACTGTCCGGCTTCCTTCATACAGCGTTTCTAGGAATTTGTAGCCTGCGAGTTCCAGCATTTCGAGTAACCCTATCGTTGATTGCGCGCAGTTGAATCATTGTTAGAGTACCCCATTCATTTTTAGTAAATGCACGCCAATGATGCAACTGAAGCTGCACTGCCCAACTCAATCATGCTGCATTTCATCATTCATTGCCAGCATTCGGATGGGATTCACCTGAGCAAGATCGATCGCGGAGAGAGCCGTAATGAATAATGACTACAAATGACTACAGTGGCAAGAAAATAATCACTTCAGTTCCTTGATTGGGTTCAGAAACGACTTCGATCGATCCTCCCTGCTTCGCAACGATCGCATAGCTAACGGATAGTCCTAATCCTGTCCCTTGCCCAATGGCTTTGGTGGTAAAGAAGGGATCAAATATCTGATGTTTAATGTTTTCAGGAATTCCAATTCCGTTATCAGCAATCCGAATCACAATACCCTGTTGTGATGTGGAATCGTCATGACTGTCTGAATGACGTAATTCGGAACGAATCGTAATCGTGGGTTGCTGATGTTCATTCCAGTGATGGGGTGGCACTGCATCTAGGGCATCCAGACCGTTCATTAAAACGTTCATAATGACCTGATTAATTTGTTTCGCGTGACAGGTAATAGACGGTAGCTGGCTGTAATGTTTGACAATTTGCACGGCTGGTCGATCGGCCCTTGCGGAGTAGCGATGGTGCATGATAGACAAGGTGCTTTCAATGCCTTCATGAATATCGATCGGCTTCACTTCCGCTTCGTCGAGACGGGCAAAGTTACGCAGTTCTAGAACAATTTCCCGAATCCGGGTAGCGCCCACCTTCATCGACTTCAGCAGCGAGGGGAAATCTTTGCGGATAAATTCGATATCTTCTAAGTAGGATTCCAGTTCGTCATTGGGGTTGGGATAGGTTTCTCCGTAGCACTCCAAGGTTTCCATGAGAGTTTGATAGTAGCTATCAGCATGATCTAAATTGCTGTAGATAAAGCTGATGGGATTGTTGATTTCATGGGCAATGCCAGCGACTAATTGGCCTAAACTGGACATTTTTTCTGATTGGATCAGTTGGGCCTGGGTCTGGCGCAGTTCTGTGAGAGTGTGTGATAGCTGTTGGTTTTTCTCGTGGAGTTCTTGGGTTCGTTGCTGAACCTTTTGTTCTAGGTTGTTGTACAGGCGTGCATTTTCTAGGGAGATGGCGGCTTGGGATGTGAGCAGTTGTAGAACTTCCAAGCGATCGCGGGTAAAGGCTCCGGCGGTGATGCGATTTTCTAAATACAACAGTGCAATCAGTTTCCCTTGATTCAAAATCGGAGTGCAGAGTACACTTTTGGGTTCCTGGGTTTGGAGATAGCGATCGACAATCCCTGAGTCGGTTTTCGTGGCATCATCGAGCACGATTGGTCTTAGCGTGTGCTTCACAGTTTGCACGATCGCAATCGGGAGATCGGCACTCTCTTCCAGAAGGGTTTCAGCGAGGATCGTTTGGTAATCTCCCGTGCTAGGACAGACGGAGGTCATGGCCTCGATCGTCCATTGATTGTCCCGAGGGAGAATCAGTGCTCCTTTTTTAGCCCCTGAATTCTGTAACACTAAGGTCATCAGTGCTTGCAGCAAAGTGTCCCAATGAATTTCCCGCGACAGGGATTGGGAGGCTTTCAGAATCGCGGTTAAATCGAGGGCTGCGGAGAGGGAGGTATGATTCGAAATAACGGTGGGATTGCTTTGGGTGACGAGGGTAGAGGTCTGTTGGGCTGTGGTCGATCGTCGGGTAATGGTGTCAAGGGGTTGATTTTGCAGAATGGACTTCAACAGTTGAGGATAGCGTTTCTCCAAGTCATAAATTTTGGCAGTACACCCCCACCGGGCATAGCCATAGTAGGCATCTTGCAGATAAGTTTGGGCAATTTTTTCCTTGCCCCAACCCAGGTAAAACTTGGCCGCTAGTTCATTGGCAAAGGCTTCTTCCTGAATATAGCCATGGGTTCTGGCCCCGACGATCGCGCGATCGTACAGGTCAATGGCCTCGACCTGCCGATCGAAGACTCGACAGTATTCCGCCTGGACGAGATCTAATTTATGTTGGTAATTCATGGGGGCATGGTGTGCCCAAGTCTTTAATTTTTGTAGGTTTTGTTCTAACCGTTGCTTGGAAGGTTCGTGATCGGTTTGCCACTGAAGATAAGCGAGTCTCGCCAAGGAATCATAGAAATAGTAGAGGGGCATCATGATTAACGCCGCCGCCCCGCCGAGATACTGCTCAGCGAAGTCTGAACTGGCGATCGCGTCGTCCCACCGTTCAAACCAAATGTTGAGGATCAGTTTATTAATCAACAAATGTGCCAGAGCAACGTAATCGCTAGCAGCTTGGTGTTGAGCTAGCATCTCATCTTCGTTATAAATCGTACCGAGGATGCGGCAAGGATCGGCTGCCGGGGTAATGAGGTTGAGCACTATTTGATGGTAGATCTTTTGATACCCCAGGATGGCTCCTTGATTGAGTCGTTCTAAGACCTGTTCATACTGTTCAATTTCTAAAATCAGGTTGGGAAGCGGCTGCCCTAGGGCGTAGGCATGGAAGCAGTAGGTATAGGCCGCATAGGCGGTGTAAGCAGAATCTCCCCCTTCTAAGCCATAGGTATAGCCTGCTTGGAGTTGAGGTAAGGTATTGCGGATGTGTTCTTTCCAATGGGTGATGAATAACCCGTTCATTAAGAAGGCGCGTGGCCGAAATTCACGATCGCCCAACTTGTTGCAAATATCGACCGCCAGTTGCCCAAAGGCCTGTCCCGCATCATATTCATCTAACATGGCGCAGTGGAGTAACCCGTAGCATGAAATGAGGTAAGTGGATGCGGGGCACACACCAAATTGGAGGCTAATCACCAATCCACAGTAAGGTAAGAGGGGATACAGGGCGGGGGCGGATAGGTAAGTGGGGGCGGCCAGTTTCGCGAGGATGCGGGTGATGGCGATCGCGCGTTCATCCGTTGCCAGGGGTAAATGAATGAGGTCAGCGGGCTGGCGATCGCCTAGGGTTTGGCGGGCTTCGGCTAGGGCGTTTGTATAGTCTTCAAAGGTGGGGTTTTTGGGAAACTGAATGCCAAATTGTTCTAAGACTTGCAGGCCCAGTTGCACGGATTCCAACAATTTTCCTTGGGCTACAAGCGCTTCAATGTGAATTTCCTGTGCCTGAACCCGATCGAGATCGGTTTTTGCATGGCGATCGATTTCCGCCAGCCATCGATCCATGGGGGCAAAATCGCCCTTCAGATAATAGGCTTCAGTGGCCTCGGTATAGAGGGATAAAGCACAGGCATAATCCTGCTGCCAGAGTTTAGGCGTGAACAATTCGATCGCCCGCTGGAAATAATCGGCAGCAGCGGCATAGGCTGTCGAGCGTTTGGCTTGTTGTCCTGCGGCTAGGTTCAGTTGGGCCAGTTGTTGCCGCTCCTGTGGATTCCCAATCAATTGGATCGCACAGTTCAAGTGATTGACAATTGCAAACACTTTATTGCTGTGGAGATCGTCTGGAGTACAGTCTTGCAGCAGAAGTTGACCAATCTGTAAGTGGGTCGCTAATTTTTCATCGGCCTGAATCAGATAGTAGGCGGCCTGTTGCACCCGATCGTGGAGAAAGCGATAGGGGACTTTGATGGAATCTAGCGTGGCAGTTACGCTACTGTCGCCTTGGAAAAATTTGTAGGTTTCGTTGACGGGCAAAATTAGGCGTTCTTGCAGGGCCTTCCACAGGGCAGTCGCTACTTCGACTTCTGACTGTTGGGAGACGATCGCTAGAGTATGGAGATCAAACTGCGCGCCGATGCAGGCGGCTAGCTTCAACATGGTTTGAGTGTCTTGGGGCAGTTTTTGTAATTGCTGCGCCATAAACTCAACAATGTTGTCGGTGAGTACCTGGGATTTAATTTGATAGAGATCCGATCGCCATTCGCCAGTTGCGGCATTGAACTGGAATCCCCCCTCTTCGTATAAAGCTTGCAGCAATTGGGTGGTGAAAAAGGGATTGCCCTTCGTTTTGCGGTAAACCAATTCTGTCAGCGATCGACTCAGTTCAGCCAGCTGGGCGTTGGGGGTTGCTCCCACCCCGGCTAAAGCATCGGTGATCAGTTGAAGAATATGCGGCTGACTTAAGGGTTGAAGCGTAAGGGTCTGCGTACTCACCTCGGATTTTTCCAGCTCAGTCACCGTTAGGATGAGAGGATGCACCGGAGAGACTTCATTATCTCGATAAGCGCCTATTAACAGGAGATACTGGGTATTCTCCATCAGCAGTTGGAGCAGCTGAAGCGAGGCTAAATCCGCCCATTGCAGATCGTCTAGAAAGATGACGAGCGGGTGTTCTGGTGTGGTGAAGACCTGAATAAATTTTTGAAATAACCCGTTGAAGCGACTTTGGGCGGCATTGCCGGACAGGCTAGGAACAGGGGGCTGTGGGCCAATTAGAAGCTCCAGTTCGGGGATGACTTCAATAATCACCTGGCCGCTGTCACCGATCGCGGTCAGAATTTTCTGTTTCCACGCTTCCAGTTGACCATCGCTTTCGCTGAGAATCTGGCCAACGAGATTCCGAAAGGCTTGCACGAAGGCAGAAAAGGGGATGTTACGGTTGAATTGGTCAAATTTGCCTTTAATGAAATAGCCCCGTTGTCGAACGATCGGTTTATGCACTTCATGTACGACCGCCGTTTTGCCAATGCCAGAAAATCCGGCGACCAGCATGACTTCTGCTCCGCCTTGGGCCACGCGATCGAAGGCGGCTAATAACGTTTGTACTTCCTCTTGGCGACCGTAGAGTTTTTCGGGAATGGTGAAACGATCGCTGCGATCGCGACTGGCTAGTTCAAAGGGCGCAATGGCTCCACTATCCTGGAGTTGATGGAGACAAATTTCCAAGTCATACTTCAGCCCCAGGGCGCTCTGGTAGCGATCTTCGGCATTTTTAGCCATCAATTTGGCAACAATATCCGCAACAACTGAAGGAATCGGGCTGGTTTTGCCGTCCCCAGTCACTTGATCCAGCCGAGGGGGGTGCTTGGCAATGTGGCAATGGATTAACTCCATGGGGTCATTGGACTGGAAGGGAAGTTGCCCCGAAAGCAGTTCAAACAGAGTGATGCCCAAGGAATAAAAGTCGCTGCGATAGTCGATTCCCCGGTTCATGCGTCCCGTTTGCTCGGGGGAGAGGTAGGCAAGGGTGCCTTCCAATCCGCTGGGTGTGGTTGCTTCTTGATTTTCCTTGGATAAAAGTGATGCAATGCTGAAGTCAATCAGCTTGATCTGGTGGGTGGTGGGCTGGATGAGGATATTGGCAGGTTTGATATCCTTGTGAATAACTTGGTTTTGACTGAGATCGTGGAGAATGTCGCTGAGTTGGATGGCAATTTCGAGTCCCTGGTGCAGACTTAAGGTGTGGGATTCGAGATAGTCCCGCAACGAAATAGCGCCAATGTCTTCCATGACCATGGCGTAGCTATTGCCGTGGGAGATGAGATCCTGGGGATGAATAATGCCCGCACTGTCTAAATTTTTCGCGATCGTATATTGATTGCGAAATTGCAGGAGTTCGTTAAAAGTGGGATAGTCCGCGCGGAGAAACTTGATAATGGTCGGCTGGTTATCGAGTTCTTGAATGGCGCGATGCACTTCAGTGCGGCTACCTTGGTATAAACATTCGACGAGACGATACCCGGATAATGTTTTTGCCTTGATAATGGTTTGCATACCGACGCCTCTATCCCAGATCTGGTTGAACACTCACTGGCCGACTAATTACTTTCCAATATGCCCGACGGCTCTAGGGATCTAACCTGGGAAATTGCGCAATCTTAAGCGGTTGTTAACAATGAGATCGCGGTGTACGGAGACGGGGACGAGGCTGGGTTTGGTTCATCCAATGGAGGAGCGATCGTAGTTCTTCGGAGGTGACATTGCGCCATTCGCCAGGGGCGAGTCCTTGGAGTTGCAGGTGGCCGATCGCAACGCGCACTAAGCGCAGAGTGGGAAATCCGACGGCAGCGGTCATGCGGCGAACTTGGCGATTATGGCCTTCGGTGAGGGTGATTTCGATCCAAGCGGTGGGGATCGATTTGCGGTAGCGAATCGGCGGATCGCGATCGGGGAAGGGGGGCTCCTCCTCCAAAAGCCGGACTTGGGTAGGCCGGGTGCGATAGTTTTGGATGACTAAGCCGCCCTTACGCAATTGGTCGATCGCGGTCGGAGTCGGAATGTTTTCGACCTGTACCCAATAGGTGCGGGGATGGTGGAACTTGGGATGGCTGAGCTGATGTTGCAGTGCACCATGATCGGTCAGCAACATCAATCCTTCGCTGTCGTGATCCAATCGCCCGACGGGATAGACATTTTCCACGGGAATGTAATCCTTCAGGGTCGATCGGCGTTGCTCCGGCGAACTATTGTCGCTGAACTGACTGAGAACGTTGTAGGGTTTGTGAAATAAAAGGTAACGGTAAGCCACGACCAGAACGCCTGCAAACAATGCCTGTTGATCATACTCATAGGATTTGTTGCTATGGAAGATCCGATCTCAGGATTGCTTAGGATTGCTGGCAAAACTGGCTTAAGACAAAGCGACTTAAGCGAGCGAAGGTGGCTTAAAAGAACCTCACCTACAGAGGCTAAACCTGACTTCTAATACGGCTGCGGAACCGCGTAAAGCCAAAATTAGCCCCCGGATTACTGGAAATGGTATTCAAGCCATAGACCAGTGAGCCGTTGGGATTGCTGGGATTGGTGCAAGCGTTCCCGCTGGGTAAGGGTTGCAGGGGACTTAAAAAGGATCCTGCTGCGGTGGGGGCGCTATTGTTTTGGCTGAGGAGGCTACTGCCTGGAATATAGGTGGTGCCTTCTGGAATTTGGTCGCAGAGGTTCACGTTAAAAATCGGTTGATTGCCGTCGGCGAGGTAGTAGATGGTGTACTCAATGTCGTCCCCCGATCGCAACGCATCAATAGGATTAACATTGAGCAGGCCGATCGGAGCCCCTGTGGACAGTTGATTCCACCCTAAGGCCGTGTCGTCTTCCGTGCTGGGATCATTCACGAATTGGTTAAATTCTGTGCGCACTCCATTGCGAATCACGGCAGTGATTCGTTTCACCAGACGTAAACGCTGCACGACTTGACCGTCGGGTGGGGGTGGTGGGGGTGGTGGCGGTGGCGGGGTGGTGAGATCACTAATCGCTAAGTTACGCAGTTCATGGATGGCGGTGGAAAAGCCCGTTGAAGCTGCAAACCCAACTTTGAGCGAAGCGGGCACCGGCGGCTGACCGGGTACAGCTTTGAGATCTAATTGATTGACGACGGTTTGATAGGCGGTTCCAGTGCCCGTAAAGTCAATTTCGACGGTCAGAATGCTGTCGGGCGTCAGGGTAATGCGAACTCGCCGGGGGGTGACCGCCGATCGTGGAGTATTGGTGTTCACCGTGGCTGCATCGTCAATACTGGGGCCCAAATTTCTGCCTTCAAGGTAAGCATAGCCCCCCAAGCCATTGCCTGCTCCCCGCAGTACCACGGAGTCGGGAGATTGGCCAATTCCACCCACCCGGCCTTGGGTTCCATTGGAGAAATTGCCAAACTCATCAAACCCAATGCCAATATAGCCCCCCGCTACTCCAGGGGTATCACTGGAGCTGCCGCCAGCAAGGGTTTCCTGAGCATAGCCGAGGGATCCACCAAAGGCCCCTGGGGTCGGGTTGGTCACATTCCCATCCAGTAAGAAGAAACTGAGGCCATCGGCTCCAGGGGGCGCGCCATTACTACGTCCGTTGTAAATAAAGAAATCAAATTCAATGCGCAGTCCGTTACTGGTAGGGAATGCCTGGTTGAGAATGATCGATCCCCGTTCTCCCTGCGTGTTGAAGTTCCGAGGGGGAGGGCCTTGATCAATAAAGCCAACGCGGTTCGAGGTGAGCCGCAGAGCACCACTACTGAGAGCATCCACGCCACTGGGGGGGAGTCCATCCAGTCCGGCGGCACAGCCCGGTAAGAACGGATCAGAGGGATTGTTGTTCCCCGTGAGACAAACGCTGGGGCCTTTGATGACGCCATCGACTGTATTGGTATTATTACTGCCAACAATGCGATAGAGCCCTGGATTGGTTAAGGTGCTGCCCGTAAAGGTTTCCTGGAATAGGAGGGTTTGGGCCTGGGCCGATCGCGGGAGGAGCACTAGGCCACAGACGAAGGGTACCAGGGCGAATAACCGGGTGATGCGTGGCTGAGTCAGGCGTGGCTGAGTCAGGCGTGGCTGAGTCAGGCGTGGCACAGGGTGTTGCACAGACTTATGGTTTCTCACAGTTCCATCCTCACGGTTCGATTTGCAGGTCGTCTTCCTGCACGATGACTTCAATGTCGCGAATATCTTTGTAGATAATTTCCGTTCGCCGATCGCGGGCGTAATCGAGTTTCCGGGAACCGTCGGAGAGGCGTTGCCGTTCCCCAAAGGTGCGAATGGTCATGCGGCTGGGGTCGATGCCCTTACGGAGCAAATAATTCCGAACAGACAAGGCACGGCGTTTGCCCAGTTCAATATTGTAGGCATCACTGGCGCGGGGATCGGTGTGGCCATGGAGGTCGATGATGATTGTGGGATTGGCTTTGAGCACTGCTACCACTTTATCGAGGACTTGGGCGCTGCGATCGCTGATGAAAGATTGATCCAGCGCAAAGTGAATATTTCTGGGAACCTTTAAGCGAATCGGCTCCGGTGGCTGTACAGGCGGTGGCTGTACGGGGGGCTTGGGAGGGTCTGGGGGCGAAACGCAAACGGGTGGGGTCGCCGGAGTAGGGGTATCGGGAATCGCTTGGCCGATCGTCGCGTTAATCGCCGGTTCCGAGGTGCCGTATTGCGGGTGGTGGGAGATCGCGCTAATGCGATCGCCATTTTTCAACCCACTTTTAACGGTGGCGTAGAACTTACCATTTTTGATTTCGCTAATGGTTAACAGCAAGGTTCCTAGCGCCCCGGCGTCTGTGGGTTTGTCTTTGACTTGATAAATTTCAACGGTAGACCCCTCATCGGCAGTACCGGATAGGACAACGGCATCGCCTTGCATTGGAATTTGCCGTTGATCAAATTGCGGGGCATTAATCGCTGCATTACCCGTATCGCGGCGACGATTGGGACTGTTACGATCGGGATTTAATCCATCGCCCCGTTGATAATCGGAGACATCGGTATTGTGTTGGGTGTTGAGATCAATGCTCAGCCCTTCCAGATCACTGAACTGATTGCGCTCGATCAAATTACCCACACTCGCAGGGGCGGCAGCGACAACAACCCCCGCAGCGGTTTGATGCTGAATCGTGTTTTGAGTCACGTGATGCCGATTGCCCATTAGGTAAACCGCAGCACGACGTAACCGACGACCGTTGTACACGATCGAATTTTCGTAAATGTTGATTGATCCGTCGGGTTTGAATAAATAAATGCCGCTACCATCGTTACCACAAATGTGGTTGCCAGTGATGTCCGTACGATCGACCTTACCTTCCAAGCGAATAGCATCGGGCATTCCCGCAATGCCATTGCCAGTAATCACATTCTGCGTAATTAATGTATTTTCTGCTTTGACTCCGGTAATAATGGCACTGCCGTCATGGTTAGCAATCCAGTTATTGCGAATCGTGGTTCCCGTACTGTTGAACACAGACACGCCAAAGGCCGAGGTGCGATCGGGCATGGATTGGTCATGTCGAATCCCCAGCCAGTTGTTTTCAATCAGGATATTTTTCGGCGGAATATCCCGATCGTAAAAGGGTGCATTGTTGGCAGGGGGTTGCTGCTGGCGAATATCCGGCGGGGGCGCAAGGTGGGCGATAAAAATATCCGCTGGCGGCGTACTGGCAGTTTCCCCGTGGCTGGCGGTAAAGCCGTAGAGACTCAAACCGCGAATGGTGACATTATCGCTGGTGATCGTCAGCCCGCGCAGAATCTCGACTCCGGCAGCTGGGGTCAGTTCAACGATCGGTTGGCGTAGGTTGGCATTTTGGGCCAGGATCACCCGATCGCCTGCGTAGCCCGCTTGGGTGGTGCCGTCGATCGTCAAAGACCGCTTAATCTCCGGCAGGGCTTGCTGTAATTGGATCACGGTTTGTCCCGAAGGAAGCTGGAACCCGATCGTCACCAGTGGCGGTTGCCCGGAGGGACTTGTGGGGAGCGTAATCAGTTGCCGTTCCGCTGGACTGAGTTTCTCCGGAGCCAGATCGCCGTTGGCAACGCTGATGGCCTCCCGCAGGGTCAAGCGATCATCCGGCGCGATCGTGTCGTCTGCACTATTGACCGTTAACACCGCCGCGTCGATCGGGTTAGCCCTGGCTGCATTAGTCAGCACTCCCAGGGGCATCAGGTGGCCGAATACCCCGAACAAACTTAGTAACCCTAGAAATTGAACCTTCATCGTGCACCCTCCGCCAGCAGTTTTTCCATGCGAGTCAACCCACTAAAGTGCTGGATAGCCAGAGATTTGGGTTGGGTTTGAATCGATTGGGACAATGGAATAATGGATTGTCCCGGTGATGCCTGGGATAGTGATTGAGACAGTGATTGGGATAGTGATTGGGACAGTGATTGGGATAGCGGTGGCGATAACGGCACGATCGACGACGGACTGAAGGAAGCCTCCGAAACGTTGAAGGCTGCATTCGGCTGTTGGGTCACCACGGATTCCTGCTGTTGCTTGGGCGCGATGCGTTGGCGACCGAAGCCAAACAGATCGTTCAACTTCACGGACAGGGCAACATACGGCCCACCCCGCGATCGCGAGCCATCAAAATCAACATCATCGGTGCGTCCAAAGCTGTAGCCAGCAGCTACCCGCAGATTGGGGGTGATGTAATACCCCGCTTCCAGGAGGAAGCCCAACTCATCGCTACTGGTTTGGGTTTGGTGAATCCAGCGTACTTCGCCGACCAGATCCCAGTTGTAGCCCAGTTTGTAGCCTGCCCGGAATTGCGTCAGCGTGGTCGTATTTTTGCCAACCAGATCCCGCGCTAGGTAGGAGGTGGTCGATCGCAGGGCGAATTTGCTGTAGAACTCCCAGCGGAAACTGGGGGCGTAGATTAATTCCACCGCTCCCAGGTGCACCTTCGATCCCGACCCCACGCCAAACAGCAACGTACTGGGGCTGATGTCGGGATTTTCGCGATATTCATAGCGCAGTAGAGCATTAAAGCGATCGTCGTTGGGATCGCGATAGGCCAGTCCCAGTTTGAGATTTTTCGTATCCCCCAGGCCCACGATCGTTTGGTTGGCGTAATTGGCCTGCTGGAACCGTCCCAGCACAGTCAGGGCGGGTGACACCTTGCCAACGGCGGCAGCGGAAATCACCATATTGTTGCCTTCGCTGGAGTTGCGCTTTTCAAAGCGGGCGCTGGCCTTGAAATTGGGATTGTCAGTATATTCAAAGCCAATGCTGTAGCTATCCCCAGAGGTGACGCCCAGGGACGCCGCATTCTGCCCGACGGCGTAGGGCTGGGCGTACTGTTGCCCGGTGCCTGTATAGGTGAAGATGTCGCCGAAAATCCGCTCATAGGCCAGATTCATCCGCAGTCCCGGCGAGAGCTTGAACTGGTGCTGCAAGCCGATCGCCCCTTGGCTCGACCAACCGTTAATCCCATTCAACACGGAATAGCGTCCGGTTAGGGTCGTATCTTCGCTGAGTTTTTGATCGACCAGCGTTTCAAAGGTCGTCAGGGAATTGCGGGCAAAGTCTCCGCCGGAGAGGAACTGCTGGGCCACCCGCAGCGTGACGCCGGGGAAAGCTTTCCAATCGAGGCCCACGGTGGTGCGATCGGGATAGAGGGGATCGCGCTGCCCACCGAGGCTCAGTTCGTTCTGGACTCGGAATAGCAAGGTATCGGTGATCGGGTAGGTAAACCGGGAGACCAGTTGGTTGCTATCCTCCGTCAGGCGATTGGCGATGCGATCGTCGCGGGTGCGATTGACCCAATCCAGGCTGAGGGAGGCCGTGCCAAACTTTTGGGACACGCCCGCACTAATTGTCGTCAGGGAATTATCCACCGGACTACCGGGAGGCGCTTGCACTCCCGGTTCAAACAGCGACTCAAAGACTGTGCGTACCTGGGTGGCGATGCCGTAGTTAATTTCCCGATCGACCCGCGCTTGGAACTGCGTCGAGTCGCTCACTTTGGCGGCGAACTCGGCCCCGTAGCGGGTTTGTCCCGGCGCAAAGCTAAAGGTGGCATTGTTGGCAAAGCCTTCGTCTACGGATTTGTAGTAGGCGCGGGCGGCGATATCGGGCGAAAACTGCGCGATCGCTTCCACGCGATAGGCGCTACCGCTGACATAGCCAAAGGGCGAATTGTTATTCGATCGGGCAAACTCCGCCACAATGCGACTGGATTTACCGAGGGAAATTTGGGCATCGGCTCCGTAGAGTTCAAAGTCCTGTCCCCCCAGATCTTCCCGCAGGTAGGATGTGGCTAACCAGCTTTCCTGACCCAGTTCTCGGGCGAGATTGTATTGCAATCGACCGGCGTAGAGCTTGGTGTCATTATCTCCCCCATCGTACTGATAGGTCACGACAATCCGCCGCACCAACGTTTGGCCAAATAGATCCGCCTCCGTTTGTAGAACCGGTTTGCGGAAGATTAATGCGCCGCGATCGTAATCAATTTCGTAATCGCGATTGCGGGATAAATTTAGCCGTTTAACAACAGTGCCGGGACGGTTTAACTCCTCGGTTTCAATGAAAACGTTTTCACTCCCGGCTAGAACTAAGCGTCGCGATAGGAAATAGTAGCCGCTGGTGCCGTTCGGCGCGATCGTATCCCGCTGGAACCCCTGCAAGTTATTGCCATACATCAGTGTGGCTTGCAGGTTGCCCAAGTTGTAGTTACCCTTAAAGCCGTGCAGCGATCGTTGCGTGGCGGTGAACAGTTGAGAGGGACGGGAAAACTCGTCGGTTTTGTAATCTCCCCACATGAAGTAGTCCGAACCTGCATCCGGCACCGGAGAAGTGCGTTCAAACTTGAGGAACACACTGTCGATCGACGGTGTTAGGAAATCAACCGTAGAGCTATCACCATAGACAGGATAGACCTGATCGCAAAACTGATCGGCTCGGAATAAGCTGGTGGTGCCTGAACAGGTTTCGTTGAGGTTGCGTTGACTGTTGTAGGCTCCGGTAAAAAGCCAATCGCCTACAGTGCCGATCGCGAAGACCGCAGCGTTGGCTTCCACGGCGGTTCCGGTCAAATCATCCCGCAGAAAATCCCGAAAGCTGCCGTAGTAGTTTGTTCCCGCTGCCCCGATCCGCAGATTCAGGGTTCCGGAGACAAGGGCAGGCCGCAGGTTGGTGATGAACTCCACCGACGTGTAGACTTCCACAGGTGTGGACGGCGGTAGGGAAAATTTTGCTGCCGGAATTTTAGCGTTCTGCTGGGGTTGGATCACTCGATCGAGCCCTGCACGGATCCTCACCCTTTGGGGGATGAGATTGGCCTGCAAGTCCACACTGAACTCGCCATTGCGGGCCATAACTTGAAATCCGGCCAAATCCGTGTCGTAATCAGCTCCGATGAACTTCCCGGCGGTGGTGGTCAGCGTCACCAAGGCATCTTGGCTGATGGGGGTGCCATTGGCATCCAGAATGCGACCTGTTAAGCTAACCCGCGATCGGCCATCGGCGGGAATCCGCGAATCACTGCTGGGCTTCAGTTCGATCTGACTGGGGGGCAGGACGGTGGGAATCGCCGGTGCCGTTGGCGAGCTGCTGGGTACGGCTATGGGTGGATCCAGTGGAGGGCTTTGGGCTAGCGTTGCTCCGGCTGCGATCGGTTCCGTTGCGATCGGTTCCGTTGCGATCGATTCTGTTGTGGGCTGTGCTGTATCGTCGCTGATGGGGGCCAGCAGAGCGGCGGGGTTGGAACTGCCCCAATTTGCCTGTGCTTCCTCCAGGGAGACAGGTGAAGCCGTCGTCGCTTCCGATTGAGAGCCCAGGGGTCGATCGGTGGCTTGGGTTTGACCGACGGCAGGTTTGCTGGCGAAGCTAAGTGCGAAGGTGCCTAGGAGGCTGATCAAAACGGTAGAAGCCTTCATTATCGTCCCTCCCCAAAGGTGGGTGTGACCGCAAAATTCATCCGTGCGAGGCCACCGGGAGCCAGGTTGACCATGCGGGAGGTGCTGTTGTTTTCGATGCGGTAGAGATTGGGGGCGATCGTATAACCGGGCAAACTGGTTAGATCCAGCGTGCCGACGTGGGTGCCCGCCAGAACTTGGCTGAGCGAGAATAAACCATTGCTATCGGTGGTGACGCGATTACCGTCTTCCATGAACAGAACCGCATTGGGCACGCCCGGTTCTCCCGGCTGTTGCTGCCCGTCAAAGTTCTTATCCACAAAGACCCGACCAACGATCGTGCCGCAATCCGACAGAATCCCGCGCCGAATCTGGAGCTGGTGACTGGCCGTATTGCTGACATAGCGGCCTAGGGGATCGGTGCCTTCCGAAACAGCCAGGTTGCGACCATTGCCGCGTATGGCATCGGGGGTGACCAAGGCACCATAGACCAGCGATAGTGTTTGTTGCTGAGGAACGAGTGTTCCAGGATAGCGAAAGGTGACTACCCGACCGTTAACGGTTGTAGTGACATTCTCCAACGGCGTGAGGGGGCCGTTAGTATTACTGATGCCTGCCCGCACGGTATTGGGCAAAAATTGTAACCCTTGGGGTAACGTATCGGTGATTGTGATGTCATTGGCATTGGCGGAGCCCGTGTTGCGAATCAACAAGCGATAAATGACGGTATCGCCCGGTTCTGCCGCAACTCGATCGCCTGCTTTAATAATTTCTAAAGCAGGACGGTTGATGATGGAGACGATCGCAGGAACTTGAGTTGGGTTGGAATTAACGCCTACAGGACTAGGGCCATTCAGCGTTGTGCGAAAGTTAGCAGTGGCAGTGTTGTTGATAGTAATGGGTACTTCAGCAGTATGACTGGGTAACTCCCAATTCCCTATCAAGAGGCTGATCAAAAGGCCAAAACCACAGAGCCACCATTTACCCAACGAATGCGTTGGAAAATTCATCGAAGATCACCCAATTAAAATGGTATAAACGCCCTGATTTAAAAGTTGTAAAGGAATGCACCCAATTTAAGAGAAGTTGAACCCCATTTAAGGTGATACTTAAGTTAAGGTAATACTTCAGTAGTAGATCGATTGTCAGAGTCGGCAACAACAGCTCAGTCACAACAGTTTCAATAGTAAGTCACCATGGCTCATCCTAATAAATGACTGGTAAACTCTTGATTTGATTTCAGTGCTTCGAAACTGCCTCAGCGTCGAAAGCAAGGGGGCTGACCACTAAATTAAGAAATGGAGCAATGCAATTGAACAGTGAAATTGACAAGTAAAATTGACGAGGGAAAATGGTTTAGGTCAGTGAAATTGACTGCCCAGATTGACTGCCTATTAAGTGAATAGCAATCAAATAAATAGCCCTGCCCTGCATGCTGAATGATTTTCCTCCTAGTCTTGATAGACACTTATTGACTCTCTATTGTTCAAGATTACTGGATAATACGGATTTAGCACGAGCTTCATGGAACTTTCTTGCAAAATTTTACGGATAGTTTGATAAGTTTCTGTTGTGGATACGAACCCTCTGCCTGGGGCAAGATGACGGTTCTAAAGGTGATAGAAAATCAACTTTTTTCCCTCACTGAAGCTGATCTAGATCACGTTTGCTGAGTCTATGGCAGAAGTCTCGATCGTTCCCCTCAAGATTTAGCGGGTCTGCTCAGCCTTTCAGCAGGCTAAGACTGGAAACATTGTGAGTATTGTTTAAATTCTTTGCCTGTATCTATCTTTGTCTGCATCTATCCCAGTGATGATTGGGACTGGAGTGGGTCCGCAAGGGGAGGGGTGAGAGGAATACTGAGATGAAACGAGCGTGCTGTTGGGCAACCTAAAAACGGGGTGTGATTTCTTGGCTACATCCTGACGATGAATAGGGACTCACTTGGAATAGGAACTCACTTGGGGAGTAAATCTTAGGGGATAAATCTTGGGGGGTAAATTTTTGAATCCTTTCTCTGATGGCTGCGATCGCAGGAATTTCAGGGATGGGAGAGATTTGATGGGTGGAGAGTGCCCTGATTCAGTGATCTTTGGTTGATACTAGATTTAATCTCGTTCATCGCTGTTGTTTGGTGAAGTCTTTCCCTCTATGGCTCAGTTGTCCCCTACTACGGCTTACTATCTGCGAAAACTATTACGCCAGAATTGGGAACGGCTGAGATCGATCGTGCGTCATGGGGCTGCATTGGAAGCGGATCCCCTGGGGGATTTAAACCAAGTCCTGGAAAGTCTCTACCTAGAGCCGGAGGAAGTGACCCGTGCTGTCCAGGAGTTAGAGCGCCTGACCCTGGCCCATCAGGCCCTTGCGGCCCGTCCGGGGGGGTATGGACTGGATCTGCAAAAGTTAGAAGCGCAAATTTTTTGGCTTTTAGGCTATAAATTTCAATCCACCGTGAACCAGGGGCTGATCTTGATCATCACCGCTGACCCGGAGTCATTGCGCTCCTTGGCCCAGGCCCTAGTCCGGAAAGAGTACAGCGTTGAAATGATGAGCCAGAGTCTGACCCAAGCGATCGAACTCGTGCAAATGAAACGTCCGCGCTTGATTCTGACGGATATGACCCTTCCGGATAGTCGGGGGCATCAGATTTGTAAGCGCTTGCAGGATCTGGAGGCTGGGTGTGACATTCCCGTCATGGTCATAGGGGGGGCGCAGACGCTCTCGGAGAAGCTGCGGGCCTTGGAGGGTGGGGTCGTGGACTACCTAGTGCAGCCGCTTCAGCAGGAGGAAGTCTTGGCTCGGGTGGCCTATCACTTGAAAGTGAGTAACCTGTTGCGAACGCTCACGGCCCAAAATCTTCAGTTTCATCAAGAGTTGCGGCAATCCCAGGAGGAAGGCAATACCTATCGGGCCATGTTTGAACAATCCGTGGATGGGATGTTCCAGTCCTCCTGGGAGGGGCAATATCTACGGGTGAACTCCGCTTTAGCGCGCTTGTATGGCTATGACTCGCCGGAGGAATTATTGGCCACGGTGACTAATATTCAGGAACAGCTCTATGTGCAGCCCGATCGACGGGAAGAGCTGATGGCTTACCTGAGTGTGCAGGATCAGGTGACGGAGTTTGAATCGCAAATTTACTGTAAGGATGGCTGCTGTATCTGGATTTCAGAAGATGTGCGAGCCGTGCGAGGTGAAGCGGGGCAGTTGCTGTTCCATGAAGGGGTTGTGCGGAATATTGACGATCGCAAACGACTTGATCAGCGCCTTGCGCTCCAGCATCAAGTGACCCAAATGCTAGCAGCCAATCCCACGCAACATCAAGCCAATCAGTATCTCCTGACGGCGATCGCAACCTGTTTGGGCTGGCCCCTTGGCGAACTGTGGATGGTCGAGCCGGAGAATCACCAACTGCACTGTGTACAAACCTGGCAGCGCTCATCCGAGGGTGAAGTGGCTTTTCTGGCAGAAGCGCAAGTGTTGCATCTGTCTATAGGAGAAGGGTTTCCTGGCTGTGTGGCGGAAGGCAACGAGCCAATTTGGGTGGCCGATGTGACGCAATTGCCCAAATTACGACGACTGGCCTTGGCGCGGCAGGCCAGCATTCAAAGTGCGGTGGGATTTCCCATTTTGCAGGGGCCGCAGGTTCTTGGGGTGGTGGCATTCTATGCCCAGGCTCTGGTGGAGTTGGATGCAAATCTGATGCAAATGGTGGCAACTATCGTCCAGCAATTTGGGCAATTCGTGGAACGCAAGCAAGCGGAAACGGCCCTGCGGCGATCGGAAATTCAGCTACGGCAGAAAACCCAACAACTGGAGACGACCCTGCGCCATCTGCAACAGACCCAAGTCAAACTGATTCAGCAGGAAAAAATGTCTAGCTTGGGGCAGTTGGTGGCTGGGATTTCCCATGAACTGAATAACCCCATCAGTTTTATCTACAGCAATTTAGTCTATGCCGAAGACTATATCCAGGATTTAATATCCGTTGTCAAAATCTATCGATCGCATTACCCAGAATCAATCCCAGAATTAGCCGAGGCGGATGCCCTGGATATTAATTTTCTATTGCAGGACTTTCCTAAACTCCTCAAATCGATCCAAACGGGATCGCAGCGAATTCGTAATATTGTGTCTGCCCTGAGGAGTTTTGCGCGGTTGGATGAAGTGGGTGAGAAGCCGACCCAACTCAATCAGGCATTGGAAACGATTATGATGCTCTTGGGGGCGCGCTTAGCGGAAACGGCTCAGCGTCCGGCGATTCAAGTGGTGCGGCAGTATGATCCCGCCCTCCCGGTGGTGCCGTGCGATCCAGGCCAAATGAATCAGGTGTTAATGATTTTGATCCTCAATGCGATCGAAGCGATCGATCGCTACTGGGTGGAGGAACGCCCCGATCGGGAACCCACGATCCGTCTTCAGACGGTGGCTCAAGGGAAAACACTCCAGGTTTGCATTGGGGATAATGGGCCAGGGATTCCGCCGGAACTGCACCAGCGGATTTTTGATCCCTTTTTTACTACTAAACCTGTGGGGCAAGGCACGGGGATGGGGCTCCCGATCGCCTACCAAATTCTGGAACATCACCACGGCAAGTTGGAATTTCAAAGTCAGTGGGGACAGGGGGCGGAGTTTATTGTGACGTTGCCGGTGGTGGAAGGAGGAGAGGGGGGAGTCGAGGAGGCATGATGGAGCCCTGAAGGGGCAATCAGGGCATAAATCGGGGGCTGCTTGGGGGATAAACCGGGGCAATTATCGCGGAGGGTTGATGCAATCCATCCAAAAACGATTAGTTGTCACTTTCTGTTACAAATGTTAATATTGATTTACAAACTCGATCCACGACTGGAGGATTTGGGACATGCAGAAGCAAGAATCAAAAATGGGTTTCACCGATTTTGCTGAGACTTGGAACGGTCGTTTGGCGATGCTGGGTCTGGCGATCGGGTTCGCGACTGAACTTTTGACAGGCCGGGGCATCTTGGCTCAACTAGGTCTGATGTAAGGTTGTGCCGGTTTCAGTCCGGATTTTAGAAAGCCTTTGGTTGAAACTCAAGAAAAGCCTACGTGATCTAATCAGCCTGGAGTGAATCGCTCCAGGTTTTTTGTTGTGGAGTGAGGGGTTGATTGGCTAAGGGATTGTCCGATGAATTGGCTGCGGGATTGCCTGATGGATTGTCTGGTCGATTGCCAGGTTGATTGAGTTCAGGTTGATTGAGTCCAGCGATGGAACGGCTGGGGAAAAACTAAAACCCCGTCAAATTGCGACTGGCTTTGAAAAGAAGCAACAATTCGATCGGGGCGGGAGACGCAGTTAGGAGGTATCTTTACATTTACCCTAACGAAAAAATTGCTAATTTGGCGGATATTTAATAAGTTCTTAAGGGCTGGAGCCATTGATGGATCTACTGTTGGCTAGATTGAATAATCTATGGTAGAGGATGATGGCATCAGGTTGGGATGATGAGGTGACAGGATGATTCAAATCACACATTTTTTACATACTGCGATCGTGGTGACGGATTTGGCTCGATCGGAACATTTTTATGGCACGGTGTTGGGCTTACCGAAGGTGGAGCGTAACCTCAAGTTTCCCGGTGCTTGGTATGAGATTGCGGGGATACAAATTCATTTAATGCAGGCAGCGGTTGTTGATGGAGCGCCGGAGCTGCCGGTGCGATCGATCCCCTGGGCCGAAAAGTGGGGACGGAATCCCCATTTGGCGCTGGCGGTGACGGATTTGGCAGGGGTTAAAGCGACGCTCGATCGGGCAGGTTATGTCTATCAAATGAGTGCATCGGGACGACCGGCATTATTTGTGCAAGATCCGGATGGCCATGTCATTGAGTTGGGAGAGGTGCAGAATTGAAGGTAGAGAGATTCCTCATGATTGTTAGGTGCAACAGTTAAAGTTAAGATGCGGGTTAAAATTTGAGGGCTATGATGCAGCGATGTCCATTTCCAGGGGCGCACTATGCAAGTCACGTTGAATCTCGATGAAGCTTTAATGAATGAAGCTCTACAACTGACGCAATTAATGACGGAGGAGCTATTGAACTTAGCGTTGAAAGAGCTTGTGAAATCCCGCCGCAAGAAAAATCTACTGGATCTTGCAGGACAAATTCAGTTTTGCTCCGACTTTGACCACAAAGCTTTATGCGAAATAAGCCATCCTGCTGATGGATCTTCTGTGTGGAATTAGGGTGGGGAGGCTGGAGCATTCTGGGTTAATGGGAGAGGTGGATAGTGGTGGAAATCGATGCGGATTTTGGCGTATCTCTATAGCGATCCTTTATTGGAATCGAGTCCTGACCCGGCTTTGTGGGGTTGGGAGGTCGATCGGGTCTATCAGGATTTTGCTGTAGAGGGGAATGCTCGATCGCAGTTGCAGCAATTGCTCAATGATTGCCAAACACAACCTGCTGATTATTTGTTATTAAGGCGATTGGAAGAATTGGGGGATTCGGTTCAGGCGATCGGCGATCGGTTGTCGGAATTAAAACAGTTATCGATTCGGGTGGTGACGATCGATCCAGTGGATACTGCCGGAGATAGCTCGGAGAATAATCCTGACGTGATTGCGGATGGTCACATTCGATCGGACGTTTTAAAACTGATTCAAGCATTACAACGGAATCAGCGCAGTCAACGGATTCAGCAAGGCCATGCCCGCAATCGGATGAAGGCGGCTCCGCCCCCTGGTCGATCGCCCTATGGGTATCGGCGCAGTCGCAATCGCTATGTGGTCGATCGCACGACGGCTCCGGTGGTGAAGGAGTTTTTTGAGCAATTTTTACTCTTTGGGTCGCTGCGGGGGGCAGTGCGCTACATTGCCAAGAAGTATGGTAAGAAAATTTCGCCCTCTACGGGGCAGCGCTGGTTAACAAATCCGGTGTATCGAGGGGATTTGGAATTTAAGGGTGGGGATGTGGTGGCGGATACCCACGAAGCGATTGTGTCGCGGGAGGAGGCGGCTCAAATCGATCGCTTGTTGCGGCGAAATCGACGGTTGCCCAGTCGGACGGCGAGTGCGCCGCGATCGCTGGCGGGGTTGGTGCAGTGCCAAGGGTGCCAGTCGCCGATGACGGTGACGCGGGTGGTGCCGCCCAAGGTGGTGCGGAAAAATGCTAAGGAGGTGAAGGAGTATCTCTACCTGCGGCCTACGGCTTGTCCTCTTCAGCCGAAATGTAAGGCGATTGCCTATGAAACAATTCTGCAACAGGCGATCGAACGGATTTGTGAAGACTTACCCCGTGCGGTGGCGGCGTTGGAGTTGCCGGATTTGGAACAGGTGCAGCGGGGCATCAATGGGGCGATCGTGGGTAAGCAGAAGATTATTGAGCAATTGCCGGGGTTAATTGCCAGTGGTATTTTGGATGGGGAAACGGCGCAGTTACGGGAATACAAGTTACGCACGGAAATGGCTGCGTTACAAAGTCGGTTGGCTCAGTTGCCGCCGGTGAATTTACCCGCGATCGCGCAAACGGTTTCGCTGCCGCAGTTTTGGTTGGATTTATCGGAGTCGGAGCGGCGGTTTTATTTTCGTGAGTTTCTGCGTTCGATCGAACTAGTGCGAGATGGTAAAAACTGGTCAATTAAACTGATTTTTATTTTTTGAGCAGGTTTGGATTACCTGTGCTGCGGCTAAGATTGAATACTCTACATATTCTACTCTGCCATGACTGATATCCAATGGTCTCTGAACTTCCTTTGTTCATAAAAAATTCCTACAGATTATGTAGGAGGGAAAAACAGAGGTTAGACGAATTAAACTTCGATCTCGTCTGTCAACTGAGGTTCTTCACTATTGCGTTTCTTCCTGAACGCTGCGACACCTAGCCCAACTAGACCAGGGAGGAGCGCTGGTGTGGGTATAGGGGTAGGGGATATCGAACTCACTTTCAAGTCAGCGTACGTATTGCCACATTGGTAGAAGTGCCGAGGACAATAATTTCACGTCGTATAGTCCATTCAAAGTGAATGACTGCCAGTAGAGCCGATAATGAAGGTTTTTTAACCTAAAATGCTTAATTTATGCGGATCTCTAGTCTACACAAACCAATCCTGATTGGCTTTTCAGCTTTTTGGATTGACATTGTCTAGCTCAGAGTTTACATCAGACGGCATTTGATGACTCAGTACTATTTAATCCACTCGTACCTACAGTACTCAAGTGGTAGCTTTTCTCCATTAAATTCTTGAACTCAAAATCTGACTGAATTGTAATAAAGCCTATCTCTCTGCTTGCCCATTTGATATATTTCTCGTCTTGTGAGATAGCTTGAACTAAATCTTGAATGGCTCTATTTTTATCGTTTGCTAGTGCATAGCAAATAGCCCGTTCATAGAAGAAATCACCTTTCTCGATATCATGATTTTTGTGGTTCCTGGAAAATCTATGATGTTTATCAGTCACCTTGTGAAGAGCGATATTTCGATCTGAAAGCACTTTTTGTTCGTATTCGTCTTTTTCTTCCTCAGAAAGTACGTCTAATTTCAGAATTTGCTCGTTAGCATAGGCTCGACAAGCCCATAGTCGAAAAGATTCACTTTTAAGACTGACTGCTTCATCATAGTGACGTACTGCATCAAAGTATTCTCCTAATCGGAGATACGTGTCTCCGATTTTTCTATGAATTTCATAGTCACCAACACCATCTTCAGATGCAATTTCTGATGCACGTTCATATTTCTCGAGAGCTTTTTCATAACTTAAATGTCCACCCATAAGGTATAAAACATCACCCAACGCTCTCCAAGTTTGATACTGACGTGGATTAGCAGCTAGAGCTTCTTCATATTTTTCAACTGCTTGTTCATATTCCTCTAAACTGGTGAGTGAATCGCCTAAGCTATGTAAAACCCAACTATTTTTAGGGTTGAATTTTAACGAATCCTCATAACAATTCTTTGCCTGATGATACTTAAGTTGTTTGGCATAAGTAATTCCCTTTTTGTAAAGAGTCTCAGCATACCAAGTTTCAGGAATTTTAGAAACTTTGAGAGCTTCATTGTATTTACGAATTGCCTCTTCATATTCTCCTAAGGAGGAGCGTGCATCTCCCTGAGAATGAATAGCCCAATAACAATCTTGATTAATTGCTAGTGCATCTCTATAATCTGCGATTGCTCGGTTATACTCCCCCAAACCTGCAAAAGAATTTCCTCTTTTACAGAAAACTTCAGCCCAGAATCTTCGATCTATTGGTGCTATTTCTTTGGGCTTACTATTAATAGCTTCATCATAAGCACTTATTGCATTATTAAACTTTTGCATTGCTTCTTCTCTGGCATCTTCATCATGGTTCGAATCTGCTTCTATTAATTGATACCTTCCTAATAAAGAGAGTACATCTCCTAGCTTGACATGAAACCCTGCTGGAAGAGTTTGTAGCTTGAAATGCTCTTTAAAGTTTTTGAGGACATCAGGGTAATGCTCAATTGCTTGGCGTGACTCTGTAGAAATTGGATTAAATGATAGATCAGACAGAAACTTGATATTTTCCATGGAAACAACAAGCCCTAATAGTCCTGATGTAGCATCTGTTAACTTCAGCGACTTATCATGAAATTCTACTTGAAATTCAGACTTCATCTCTTCCTTAACTAATTGAAGCTGTTCTTTCATTGTTTTCCTTGCCCAATAGGTTCCTGCAAGAACTACAAGGGCACCGGATAACCCCAAAATAGCTGTAAAGCGGTCAAGGGAATCCGCTACTTCATCTTGTACAATGTCATGGACTGTATTACTGTGTTGCAGGAAATTCTCAATCTCAGTCTTTTCTTCATTGGTTAATCTTTTAGAGGAGTCTGGTATGGGCGATGCTAGGGGAGAAGATATTGGGGAGGTTAAAGAAGTGGAAGAACTCAAGTAAGACCAAGATGACTGACTTACAACCAATAATGTAATAACAATTGTAGGTGTAAAGCGAAAAAGAGAGACTATAAACTTTTTGGCTGAAGTAAGTGTTAGTATATCCTGATTATTGAGAGACATAAAACTACCTCTTGTATTACGTTAGTTAATTACAACAATTCAATAATTATGTGACTAGATGTCTTGAATGCAGAAAACAATGTAGGTAGGATGGTTGTAATCGTACTTACCATAATTACCTCTCCTTCTATTTTTAGGTTGATTAGGGGGTGACACTCTACAAAAGAGCCTTTTTCTATCCGAAATTTCAGTTTTTGGCTGTACTACTTGTTGATAACAACTACAAGAAAGAAATGAGGAGTTATTATCTTTCATCTGCTTATGCAGAAGTAGTTTGATTAATGCCGCTTGAAAGTAACTTAGAGACTAGTTGTATTACATATATGCGACTGAGTTTATAGAACCCATGTAGAATGTTTGTTGCGATTGGCTAGTTGACTAGATGAAGTTTAGTTGCCAGCCTCAATAGTTGGGATTGTAGGAAGCAGGACTATTATCTAGCCTCCAAAAATAAGTATCAGGCATCTGAGATGTCTATCTATCATCTGATGTTTACATCATAGATAAACTGATTTCAGTATAACTATCTCCTCAGAGTCAAACCTTCGGTTTATGAAAATTTACAGAGTAGCCGAGGTGCCCACAGACCGAAAAAACAATGCCATCTGCGGGGCACCTAAGCTTGACCATTACCGCAGCCGTTCGCGACTGAGGATGCTGATGTATTGCCCGTCGGAATGCACGATCTTCATCGGTTGACTCCAGTGAATCCTGTCCGCAATCCGATGGGCATGGAATTGATTAATCGTATCCTGCACGAACTCCTTGTGACCGATTAAGTGGATCTGTAAGCGTTGTTTCTCAGGTTGAACTTCACGATCGCTCCGATCGCTAGAACCTTTCGCCATAATGTGAGCTTCTCCTTGTTGAAGTGAATCTCATCCCTGCTACAATCTTGCTCCCTTCTCCTACGTTTGGAAGAAGGGCCGGGGATGAGGGTCTAAAGAAGCCCAAAAATTTAGAGCCACCCCGTTTGACATCACAAACAAGAGTGGCTCGGTCAGATGCTAAAATCCTCATCAAGCCTCCTTGCTGCTGTTTCAGCGAGGGGGAATAGCTACCCGGAGTTGCGGTAACAACAAAGGGTAGTGCCCTAAATTTTCAGGATCCCAGCGGCCCCATGCTTCCTACCAAACCGTCTCGCGAAAGAAGGATGTCCATGGCAACCGCTATGAAAAACCAGCCTACGAACAAACCCCTTCCAAGTCAACCCCGTAACATCAAAAAATATTAACCTTGCTCTGTCTGGATAATATTAGGAAGGTTTCGCTGATTTGCGAATCGCCAACCGCACCACAAACGCCATCAAAACAAACAAACTGCCCGCCCCGATAAAAATTAAACCAAACAAATTACTCTGGGGCCGATCGTCCTCCACGATCGTCAGATCAACCTGGCGACGATCGGCAATGAAATCATTAATCGCCTCCGCCGTGTCTTCCTTCTCATTCTTATCCGATCGAAACTGGTCAGTTAACGGAATCCTTCCCGAAGGCGTTTCCAACACAACGCGATAGGCATTTCTAAACTTACGTCCCGTCTGTTCTACCTTCGCCTCCGTCAGAGATTTCACCATCACCTTCATAGGCGCTGTCTTAACCGATTCCGTCGTCTTTTCACAATTGATACTCGTCTTCGATCGTTGGCATCTCAGCGTCGTAATCCGACCAAATCCCATTTCCAAGATCCCAAACCCGATCGTCATCGCCCCCAACGACCCACAAATCATCATCGGCAACCAACCCTTGGGCAGATTGGTGTCAGGTCTGCGGCGCGTTTCAGGAATCCAGGAATCTTTGTTCATAGCAATTGGGTGAGAGGATTGTTTTAGACAGGTTGATGGCGGGTGGGAGAGTAGAAGTGATGATGCATCTCACCTCCACTGCCTACCCTATTAATTTACTGCCTCACCATCGCGGTTGGGGTATATTGCTTCCGGGTTTTCACCGCTAGCCACAGAATCCCTAAATTCAGAAAGCCCGCTAAAAATAACGGATAGCTATAGGTGATTGGATGTTGTTCATTCACCATTGACCCTGCAATAATCGGCCCAATGCCATTGGCAATACTTAAATAAGAAGCATTCAACCCAGAAGAAATGCCCTGTTCCTCTGCTTTGACATTCAACGAAATTAACGTGCTAATCATCGGCTGCACCATGGCGTTGAACATGGCAAACACAATGCTCACTTCCACAAAATAAAGAATATCCGGCCACAGCGGCATACACAAAAACGCCAACGCCCGCACCAGAATCCCCGCAAACAAAATTCGAGTTAACGTCGTTCGCTGAGTTAGCCAACTGACCCCCTTCGTCTGCGCCAAAACGCCCAGAACTCCAATCATGCAAAACAGCAACGTCAACGATCGGTTGTCCTGCTTCAACACATTGATGTAATAGGGCTGGAAGCCAAAGGTGAAGATCGTAAACGTTGTGCCAATGAGAAAATTCAGTAGCAACAGAAGGCCAATTTTCGGCAGCGTAAAGCCCCGAATCAGTTCAGAAAACCCTAGGTCAAACAAATTAATTTGACGACTCCGACCCTCCGGTGCGAGGGTTTCCGGTAGCAGCGTAATCGTCAGCAAAAGCGCGATAGCCGCCATCCCCGAAGACGCCAAAAACGAAGCCCCCAGCGAAATCTGTTGCGCCAACAAGCTAATCACCGGGCCTAGAATAAATCCCAAACCAAACGCCGCCCCAAAAATCCCAAACCCCTTGGCGCGCTCCTCCGGTTTCGTCACGTCGGAAATAATCGCCTGGGCCACGGACACATTCCCCCCGGTAATCCCATCCAGCCCCCGCGCCAAAAACAGGACGATCGCATTGGGAGCCGTCCCCGCCAGAAAATTCGCAATCACCGTCCCCGTCAAACTAATCATCAACAACGGCTTACGGCCAAACCGATCGGACAGCTTTCCAATCACCGGCGTTGCAAAAAACTGCGCCACCGCAAACATTGACAACAGACAACCTGCCTGAAAATCCGTCAGATGAAATTGCTTGGCGTATAGGTAGATGGTCGGAATCAGGATCGTCGCACTTAATGCATTGATAAAAGTAATCAGTGCAGCAATCCAAAACTTACGGTTCATCGCGATCGAGAGTGAGAGAACAGACCATCAGCCTACTAGAGAATGACCCGCGTTTGGCGATCCCCAGGCCACTTTGCGGGTCTACGTTTGCGGGTCTCCGATCGTGCGTTCCTGATCACGACACAACGGCCAACCATCAGTGCCTATTAGCCACCACTAATTTTGGCCTTATAGCCCAACTTGACGAGAATTTCCAATAGCTTTTCTTTGTGATCGCCTTGGATCTCGATCGTCTCTTCCCGTACCGTGCCGCCGGTGCCGCATTGGGCCTTCAGCTTTTTGGCTAATTCTGTCAATTTGTCCGGCGAATGTTGCCACCCACTAATCACCGTCACCGTTTTGCCCCCGCGCCCCTTGCGAGACGCTTGAATGCGCAAATTTTGCTGATTGGGTGGCAGATCCGGCACCGCCCGTTCAAAGGCCGCTTCGTTATCGTTGCCAAACTCGCGATACACCGTGCGATTATTCTGATCCTTCGCCTTGCCCATGGCCTCACCTTTCCAGATTTACCCACTTCCTGATTCATCTTACTGATTCTTGGGCGGCATTCCTGTGGAGAATCGATCGC
Source organism: Alkalinema sp. FACHB-956 (assembly GCF_014697025.1). Classification (NCBI taxonomy): domain Bacteria; kingdom Bacillati; phylum Cyanobacteriota; class Cyanophyceae; order Leptolyngbyales; family Leptolyngbyaceae; genus Alkalinema; species Alkalinema sp. FACHB-956. The sequence continues at coordinate 750,621 of NZ_JACJRC010000001.1, forward strand.
CAACGGCCACCATCCCCGCATCCTATAATATGGATTGTTCTCTACATAGACATGGGCCTGTGACTACGACTCCGCTTCCCACTAATTCAAACCCAACGGCCTCAAACCCAACCGCGATCGAACATCGTCCTGACTCCCTAGGTCGCTTTGGCAAATTTGGGGGAAAGTACGTCCCCGAAACCCTCATGCCAGCCCTGTTTGAGCTAGAGGAAGCCTATCGTCGCTATAGCCAAGATGCCGACTTCCAAGCGGAACTGGAGCAACTGCTCAAGGATTACGTTGGTCGTCCCAGCCCGCTGTATTTTGCAGAACGGTTGACGGAGTACTACGCCCGTCCCGATGGCAGCGGCCCCCAGATTTACCTCAAACGGGAAGACCTCAACCACACGGGTGCCCACAAAATTAACAACGCCCTGGCCCAAGCCCTCCTGGCAAAACGCATGGGCAAACAGCGGATTATTGCCGAAACCGGAGCCGGTCAGCACGGTGTAGCCACGGCAACGGTGTGCGCCCGCTTTGGCCTCAAATGCATCATCTACATGGGGGTGCATGACATGGAACGCCAAGCCCTCAACGTCTTTCGGATGCGGCTGATGGGTGCGGAAGTGGTGCCCGTGGAAGCCGGAACCGGAACCCTCAAGGATGCAACTTCCGAAGCGATTCGCGACTGGGTCACCAACGTGGAAACCACCCACTACATTCTCGGCTCTGTGGCTGGCCCCCACCCCTATCCCATGATGGTGCGGGACTTCCATGCGGTGATCGGCCAGGAAACCCGGCGGCAATGCCAGGAAAAATGGGGCGGGCTGCCGGATATTTTGATGGCCTGTGTGGGTGGCGGTTCCAATGCTATGGGGCTGTTCCATGAATTTATCGAAGACGCTTCAATCCGCATCATTGGCGTGGAAGCAGCGGGCTTTGGTGTGGAGTCGGGTAAGCACGCCGCCACGTTGACCAAGGGGCGGGTGGGCGTCCTACATGGGGCCATGAGCTACCTGCTCCAGGATGAGGATGGCCAAGTGATTGAACCCCACTCTGTCAGTGCTGGGTTGGACTATCCCGGTGTTGGCCCTGAGCACAGCTACCTGATGGACATTGGCCGTGCCGAATACTACGCCGTCACCGATCAGCAGGCGCTGGATGCGTTCCAACGCTTATCGCAACTGGAAGGCATCATTCCGGCGCTGGAAACCTCCCACGCGATCGCCTATCTGGAAACCCTCTGTCCGCAACTGGAAGGCAGTCCCCGCATTGTCATCAACTGTTCTGGCCGTGGGGATAAGGATGTATTAAGCGTGTCGAAACTGTTGAATCCCTAACTGGGTATTTGCAAGTGGGACTTTTAACGATTAACCCTGCATAGCGTGGGTTCATGGGGGGCGCGATCGTCGGGGCTGCTCCGCAGCGAAGATCGGGGAACTTCTCCCCGCCCCCCTGCGACGTCAGGGGACTCTACTCCCCCGACACCCCCCGAAAGTAAATTCTGCGTTTTAAGGACAGGGGATTTGTGAGGGACACTTGTGTTGTTGAGATCACGTTCAAAATAGACAAACCTGAATAGCCAAAAAGAGGGAATTCAAGCCAATGATGCTTCGATTCCCTCTTTATTATGTTTTGGTCTTTTTATGTTCTGGTCTGTGATGACGAACTAGAACTGGCGGAGAAAGCGTAGATCGCTGTTGTAAAGCCGACGAATATCGTCGATCTGGTGCATGACCATCGCCAGCCGCTCCACGCCGAACCCAGCCGCAAAGCCTGTATAAACTTCCGGGTCATACCCCACGGCTTTCAGCACATTGGGATCCACCATGCCGCAGCCCAGAATTTCCAACCAGCGGCCCTTCCACTTCACATCCACCTCTGCCGACGGTTCCGTGAAGGGGAAGAAGCTAGGCCGGAACCGCACTTCGAGGTCATCCCCCAGCAATTGCTGCAAGAACACCTTGATCGTGCCCTTCAGATCCGTAAAGGTCAGCCCCTCATCCACTGCCAAAATTTCCACCTGGTGGAACACGGCGGAGTGGGTTGCGTCCACCGTATCGCGGCGATAGACCCGTCCCGGCACCACAATCCGCACGGGTGGCTCGTTGTTCTCCATGTAACGCACTTGCACCGTAGAGGTGTGGGTGCGCAGTAGGTTGCCATCGGGGAGGTACAGCGTGTCCTGCATGTCCCGCGCGGGGTGATCCGGCAGGAAGTTGAGGGCTTCAAAGTTGTAGTAGTCGGTTTCCATTTCCGGGCCTTCCGCTACGGCATAGCCCATGCCCACAAAAATGTCTAAAACCGTGTCGATCGTGCCATGGAGCGGGTGGATACGACCTTGGGGGCGATAGGTCCCCGGCATCGTCACATCCAGGGTTTCCGCTTCTAATCGAGCTTGGATGGCCGCCGCTTGCAGTTCCGTCCGGCGGTTGTCCAAGTCCGTTTGGATGGCTTCCTTGACCTCATTGGCCCGCGCACCGATTTTAGGCCGATCGGCGGGATCCAATTTGCCCATACCTCCCAACACCTGCGGAATCGGGCCTTTTTTGCCCATGTATTTCACACGCAGTTGTTCCAGTTGATCTAAGTCAGTGGCAGCGGCGATCGTGGCCTGCGCCTCCTGTTTGATCAACTCCAATTGGGCTTCAAGATCGGAAATTTGCACCGTCGTCATACCAGGAATGGAACGCCTTAGGACTTATAGCTTTGAACTATACCAGTGTAGAGGAAAGTCGTCGGGATTCGTTGAAGGATTCGCTGGGGATTGACTCGCGATCGCCCCCCGATCAGCCCAAAGTTCTGTACCCTAGAAACTCTGGGACTCACTTGGGACTCACTACCTTCAGTTTTGTGCGGCAAGTTTTATGCGGCTTTTGATTAGTAATGACGATGGCATTTTTGCGATCGGGGTGCGGACGTTGGCGAATACCTTGGCGGCGGCAGGCCATGAGGTGACGGTTGTGTGCCCCGATCGGGAGCGATCGGCCACGGGCCATGGCTTGACCCTGCACCAACCGATTCGTGCCAATCCTGTGGAAGGCATTTTCCATCCCCAGGTGACGGCTTGGTCTTGCTCGGGGACGCCGTCGGACTGCGTCAAACTGGCGCTGTGGTCTTTGCTGGATCACCCGCCGGATTTTGTGGTGTCCGGGATTAACCACGGGGCGAATTTAGGAACGGATGTGCTGTATTCCGGCACCGTCTCGGCGGCGATGGAGGGCGTGATCGAAGGGATTCCCAGCATTGCCATGAGCTTGACCAGTTTCGCTGCGAAGGATTTTCAGCCCGCCGCTGATTATGCCAAAACGCTGTTGGGGCAATTGGCCCAAACGCCCCTCTCGGAAATGATTCTCCTCAATGTCAACGTTCCGGCAGTGGCCGCCGAGGAAATTAAGGGCGCGATCGTCACCCGCCAAGGCATTCGGCGCTATATCGAAGTGTTTGAAAAACGGCAGGATCCACGGGGTAAGACCTACTACTGGCTGGCCGGGGAAGCGATCGAGGAGGTGGATGATCCCGAGGCAGATCATGAAATCCCCTCCGATGTCGAGGCCATTCGCCAAAACTTCATCACGATCACGCCGCTCCAGTACAACTTAACGTCCCACAAAACTTTGAAGTCCCTCGAAAATTGGCTAGAGCAGCCCTAGCGGGGGCGGGAAAAGGCGGACTTAATGGGTGGATTTACCTATTTAGGTGGAATGGAGGTCACCCGATGCTGTTTTGGGGCAAGCTAATTGTTGAATTCACCTAGATACCGTATCTTTACAGTCTTTTCAGCCATCTGGAGGATGAGCTATGGGTGGGGGCATCGGTAACAATAGGGAAAGTCATTATGTCAAAATGTAAAGCGTGCGGATTTCGTCATCTATAAAGACTGTGCTTAAGCCAACTGTTGCTGCCTTGGGCAACTTCGATGGCCTGCATTGCGGACATCGACAGGTTATCCAGCCAATTTTGACCCAGTCGGTCGGGCAAACGCTTGCCCATGGGTCTGAGCGTATTTACTCGACGGTGGTGAGTTTTTCGCCCCATCCTGTGGAGTTTTTCTCGGGAAAAACGGTGCCTACGTTGACGCCGGGGAACGAGAAAGCCTACCAACTCCAACAGATGGGGGTCGATCAACTGGTTCTGTTGCCTTTTGACCATGCCTTGGCGCGGTTAACGCCTGAGGAGTTTGTGCAGGAGATTTTAGTCCAGAATTTGCAGGCGCGGTTTGTCAGCGTTGGGGAGGATTTCCGGTTTGGTTGTCGCCGATCGGGGACGGCGGAAGACCTGCGGGCGATCGCGGCGACCTATGGCATTGAGGTGGTTTTGGTGGCGCTGGAAACGTTCCAGGGGGAGCGGATCAGCAGCACTGCGATTCGCAAGGCGTTGCAAACGGGAGATTTGGCCACTGCCAACCGGATGCTGGGGCGTTCCTACAGTTTGGTGGGCGAGGTGGTGAAGGGGCAGCAGTTGGGTCGCACGATCGGGTTTCCAACGGCGAATTTGGCGTTGCCTGCGCGGAAGTTGATTCCCCATCAAGGGGTTTATGCGGTGCGGGTGTCGGGGATTGTGGGGACGTCTCATCCGGTGTTAGGGGTGATGAATATTGGCAATCGTCCGACGGTGGATGGGGTGCAGCAAACGATCGAGGTGCATTTGCTGGATTGGAGTGGGGATCTGTACGGCCAAACGCTGACGGTGGAACTCCTGGAATTTATCCGCATGGAGCAGAAATTCTTGTCTTTGGATGATCTGAAGGCGCAAATCACGACGGATTGCGCGATCGCTCGTCAACGTCTGGCGCTTTGCAAGTAAGTTGCCTTGAGGCATTGGGTCAGGTTCTGCCAGTAGTTACATCACTGGATAGTTCAAGGACTTCCTATGTGGAAATGGTCAGGTTCATTTCGGCAGGGTTAAAGAGCTGGCGTTTGGAGGCGTTAAGGAATTCGATGCTGACGGGTTCGTTGGTGTCGCTGTAGCTGACGATGATGCCGCCGGGTTCGGCGATCGCGTTGGCGGGTGGCTGGTCGAGTAGAACGAAGATGAGGATGTCGGCTTCAGCATCGTATTTAACTTTCATGGGGTTCCTCCTGCCAATAGCGGTTGATTTGGTTTGTCCAGTAGAGGGTGATGATGCGGCGGGTGTTGCCGATATCGGTGAAGACGACTCTGAGTAGTCCGTCGCCTCGCAGGGATTGGGCGATGCGGACTTCATCTTCGGTGACGATTTGTTGGGGTTGAGTAAGGACGGTTTCGATTTCCTCGCGGGTAATTTCGAGTCGTTGTTGCCATTGTTGTTGACGCTCCTCTGCGTGCTTTGTCCAAACGATTTGCATTGCTGTCAGCCAAGTTTTATATAAGGATAGTGAAGGCGGGTAGATTATCCCGACAAGATTGAGATGCTACTGGTAATGCTTTCCTGCAATTTTTCGCATTCTTCTGCCAGCGGAATGCCCAACTCTGTCGCTAATTCCAACGCTTGCTGACAATACTGCTGTGCCATTTCGACTTTGCCTAAAGCTTGATGCAGTTCGGCCAACTGTTTGAGGGCTTCGGCTTCACCAAATCGAAAGCCAATCTCTTGAAAAATCTTCAGTGCTGTCTGCGTGTTGGTCAATGATTCTGGATACTGCTTTAGTTTGAGTTGGGTTGCGCCCATGTTGCCCAATGCAATGCCTTCGCTCCAACGATCTCTAATCTTCTGCGCGATCTTTCGGTGTTGCTGACAGAAGTCGATCGCTTGTTCATATTGCCCTAAATCGTAGAACACAACTCCTAGATTACCTAGGGCAGCACCTTCGCTTTGGTGATCTCCAATCTTCTGCGCGATCTTTCGGTGTTGCTGATAGAAGTCGATCGCTTGTTCATACTGTCTCAACTTCTTGTATACATTTCCCAGCCCGTTCAAAGCCGCGCCTTCGACCTGACAATCTCTAATCTCCCGCGCGATCTTCAAGGCTTGCTCATAATAGTCAAGTGCTTTTGAGTAATTATCCAAATGTAAGTAGTAGTTGCCTAACATACCAACAAGGCAGATAATATCTGTGCCAAAAGTAAATTTCTTTAAAATCTTTTGACAGACCTGGATACCTTCCTGATGTAGACTCCAGAATGCTAATTGTTGGAGAATATGCATCTTACTAACAGAATCTAGAGGTGTTAAAAGAATCTCTTTAGCTGCTTTCCAATTCCCCGCCTCATAGTAGTGCTCAACTGCTTCCAGGTAGCCACGCACTATTTCCAGATTTGGGGTCTCAAAGCCCAATGCATAAGCCGTCAGCCAAAGGTGAGCCGCTTGCCGTTCCGATTGATGCCAAAGGTGAGTATCAGCCTTGAGCAAATCATAGGCAACTGCCCGCACAAGATTATGTTGGCGAATCAAAAACTGATTTTGATGAATTCCTTCTCGTTCCACAAAAGCCCGTTCATTCAAAATCTGGTAAGCCTGCTGCCGTTGCTGAGAGGTCTTCTCTTCAAGCATCGATAGCCAAAACGTTTCAGGAACAGGACGACGATAGACCGAACTCCGACAGAGCAACTCCAACGCATCAGTAGGCAACTGCTTCAGCGACAGTTCCACCCGACGACGAACTCGCTTTTGTAGGGCTTGATTATAGAGTTCTGGGCTAACCCGTTCCGCTTGTAGTTCCCGTGCAACCTGTTCAAACTCATTGCCATAGCGATCCCAATACATCAACCCGTTGCCATTAAACGGTGCAGCCAGAATTTCTTTAGCAATTACCTGCAACACCAAAGGATGACCTTCATAGATTTGCCCAATGCGTCGCAAATGGCTTGCACTACTGTTATCTACACTCAAGCCATTCTTAGCGAATAGCGCTAGATGTTCATTCGATTGCTGATCATCTGACTGATGCGCTAACAACCCCTGTAACGTAATGGCCTGCCAACAATTGGGATAGCGCTCTTCCAATTCCGCCAACGAACTCGGCAACGCTTGCGCCGTCAACACCAACCGACTGGCAAAATTTGGTTCCGTCAAACACTGCTGAAGAAAAGTCACCCAGTGCCGATCGACAAATTCTGTCTCAGTCAGCTTTTCAGAACTGAGCAATCGTTCTAACGAATCCACCTGAAGCCAATAGCGACTGACTTTCAGCTTGCGCAATAGCCGCTCTATCAGACGTTTCGGGTCATTCCGTTCCTGCGAATCTAGATCGACATCTCCCAACTTCGCCAGCAGATCCGCCGCAACCGAGATGAATTCCGGACTTTGTCCCTCCAAAATCTCTAGATACAGCCATTGGAAGGTCGGATTGCTCTCCCATGCTTGGCTAGCGAGACATTCTCCCAATGCCGTTTTCCCGATCCCGGAAATACCCGTAATCCATAGGATTCTGGCTTGTCCTTGTAGTTTAGGCAGACACTTATCAATAATTGTCTTGCGCCCCACCCAAGTTTGCGGATTGTAAATCGACAGCATCGGCGGCGTGGGGGGCAGCTTGCCTAACTTCCAACGTTTCTCTAACGCGCCTCTAAAACTGGTTTTGCTGACTTTCTCCTCTAAAGCGTGGGAAAGCAAGTCCCACAGTTTCTTGCCCTCATTTTTGATGTGTTGAGTATCGTAGCCAACCATGTCCCCGTAGCCTTTACCAGCTAGGGAATCTCGCAAAATCATGCGCTGGATATCCGTTAAAGGAGTGCCAGCATGAGCAAGCAGTACTTCATCGGCAACCTGGATGGCTTCTTCTGGGGGCATGGCTCACTGCAAGACGTGAGAAAGGAAAATCATCTCGATCATAACCTTACTTTTTCGGAATTTCTCGTAACGACAGGGCTGAAGCGGGTTGCGAGAATTGGAACATCAAATTCAAAAGGTCATTCCAATGAATCAACAACAGCCCACATCAACCCATCAAGCTACTTCGCAGATTGCTCCGATCGATCCCACCCCGATCGCCCAATCTGAATCTCCAACAGCAGTGATTTTAGCGATCGCCATTCTGATTTCTACGTTTACCGCTAGCCTCACGGGATTGGTGCAGGTGATTATGAATGCTCGATCGTATCGTTAGGTAGATTAGAGCGATCGTGCTTTGGCAGAGGCGCGATCGCTCGTCAACGTCTGGCGCTTTGCAAGTAAGTTGCCTTGAGGCATTGGGTCAGGTGCTGCCAGGGTCTTTAACCTTCATGGGGTTCCTCGCCATGGTTGACGGTATTTATGACCAGCGGCGGTGTAGGACGCTGACCCATTCGCCTTCGACGCCGGGGACGGGCATGGGTTTGCCCCAGTAGACACGATCGACGAAGCCGAGGGCGTGGAGTTGGTTGATGATGGATTGGACGGTTTCTTGGGTGCCGAAGAGTTGTAGGCGGAAGTAGGGGCGAAACCGTTCGATCGAGCGATCGTGATCGTCGCTAGAACCTGTAAACATATTGAGCTTCTCCTGGGGTGTAGAGGGAAAAAGCCCAAAATTAGAGCCACCCCGGTTGACATCACAACGAAGGGTGGCTCGATCGAATGTTAAAATTCTCAACAAGCCTCCCAGCTGCTGTTCCAGCTTGGGGGGATAGCTACCCGGAGTTGTTTGCAGCAACAACGGGTAGTGCTCTAATTTTTGGGTGAACCCAGCGCTTCCATGCTTCATGCCGTATCGTCAATTAGGTCAATTGTGAGAAGGATGTCTCATGGAGTCGCTATGACAAAATAGCCTACGAAGAAACCTAGGGTCTGTCAATCGTATTTTAGGAATTTGTTTCAGGTATCATTTGATACCCGTCGGGCTTAAGTAGAATGGTTGGGACGAGTTAGGGAAGAAGTTCGTTGCGATAGGATTCGAAGGCGGGAAATTCTGGATCGCCTGGGTAGTTGAGAATGCTATCGGGCCATTGGCAAACTGGTTTGGTTTGCGTTTGAATAAATTGGTGCAGTGCTTGGAGCACTAGGGTTTGCAGTGAAATGTTGGATTGTTCGGCCTGTTGAAGTAGATGTTGTTCGAGATCTTGAGGAAGGTCGATCGTGATATGCATGATTACTCCCAAAAGTTTTTTGAATAGATAAGTTTAGTCAGATGAGTGAATTGATTCAATAATCGGCTCGAAAGAACCTTTGACATATCTCTTAAGCCACCAACCTGAAAGAGTGCCATACTTCAATGTTACCTGCTGCTCAAAAAGTTCTTTTACAGTTTTAATCCATTCTGCTTCATCTTTTAACTTGTTATTGAGGGAGCCTGACTGATATCTTTCTTTCAATGCATCAAAGATTATTCCTGCTGTCTTCCTTGGCATTGCTACGACTTTATCAACAAATTCTTGGGAATCAATAAGATGTAAAATAGGGATGGTTGCATAGTTTTCTAATGTCTCAAAGTTACTTCCCCCAATACTGGGATTAGGTATGGTGACTTCAGAAAAAAACTGTCTTGGGTCTGTCTGAACGAGTTTCAGAAGATATTGAGCATAACTAATTTTGTCATGCTCATACTTTGCTATTTCATATTGATTCGCAGCAGCTATAAGATCTTTAAAATCATCAGAATTCTCGCAAAGATATGCATACCTGGCATAGGATCTATTTTCGCCGCGATTTAATTGCCCTACTGGACGTTCAGATAGTTTCCATCCATCTCTTGCATCTTGCAGAATTGATCTAGCTTGATCTACAACAATTTTTGCTTCAGGAAACGGTGAATTGATTCCTTCTTGAATGCAAAAAAGAAATACTCCAGCTACATGCAATAGCTCTCCAACATTTTCAAAGCCAAAATCAGAATCAAAATCAGATTTTAAAAAACGCTTCTCGATCGAAGTCAGAAGTTCACAAAACCTGTTATCTTCCAGATTAGATAAATCTAGTATTTCTAACCAATCGGGAACTTCTTCTTTATAAAAGTAAGATGTCTTTCTTATTGACTGATTAATCAAATCACACGAGATTTTCCCATCGTAAATTATTTCTTTCCACAGGTAGTCATCAATTAAATGTTCCTGTCTACGAAAATGTTCTTCGTATTTTTTCGCCAGTTGAGATACACTACTTTTGGAGTTGTCATCGACAAAAGAATGTAAAGCCTTTATAAATTCCTGGAGTTGCTCCCTGTGTAACCCACTTCGAGATTCGTAAATAAGAATGATATGGAGTTTTGCTAGATAACTGATGACTTTCTGTTTCTGTTCCTCTTTATTTTCCTTGTGTAAGTCTTTCAAGAGTTCTTGAAGCTTAATTTCATGATATAAACGTTCAAATTCGCGAATTGCCTGTTTTAGGTGTCGGAGGTTCTGTGATTTTGACTTCTCGTGCAATTGTAAAATATCATTTTTCATTTTTTTCAACAAAGCGCGAACTTCCCCACAAGAGATTTGGCTGATGAAATTATCTAGTGCTTGTGAAGCACATGATTCAAATCTTAATGTATGTCCAACAAGCTTTTCTTTAATCGATGTATATGTTGTGGGTGATTGAGCCTGTAAAGGATTCAGAGCTTCTTTTAATTCTTTTTCTTGTGACCTGCTTACTCGAGTTGGTTGGAGATATGGTGTCGTTTGCGACTCTTTTTCTTGTGGTTGGATATCACTAAGCTGAGACTGTCTTTGTAAATCTTCTCGTTTTTTAAGCTCTTCTTCGTTCGCAATGAGAATGACTCGACACATTTCATGTTCAACTAGCTCATTGATGTAACCAAAAAGCTCAGCTTGATCAATTTTGCATCTTTCTAAATCATCGAAAACAATAATCTTATTAGTCAAATTTGTCAGCAATTCTTTAATTCCTAAGGATGCATGAGTCGGCTTAACAGAAAACGACAAATCAGGAGACTGTCGAACTGTTAAGCTAATCAGATTACTCATTAGTCCACTGACCAAACGGACTCCTGGAGAATTCAAAGATGGAAAGAGTTCAGTAAAAAATATATTTTCAATCTCTTCTTTCTTTGAAATGCCAAATAAGCTGGCATAGATATATTGATCCTTAACATTTTTGTTTGTCTTCAGATACTCCTTCACAAGATAGGTTTTTCCACAGCCCCATGGCCCTGTCAATAGAACGGCATAACCTGGGTTGTCCAGCTTGACATAGTAGTCCAGGAACTTTAGAACATCCTCATTCGTTGTGGTCATGTGATTCATCATCTCTTGTATGGATTGATGTATTGCTCACTCAATCTTTATCTCTGAAAATTAATCCCACCAATCGCGGGTTCCTGGTTGGCTTAAATCCACCACCTCCCGATCGGGACACTGATCAACCCCCTCCGGCACCCCATAGGGATGCATCCCACACACCAGCAAATTCCCCCCATACACCTGCCCGTGGAAATGCTTGCACCCCCGACACACCGGATGCAAATCCTCACTCAAATCAAACTGAATCAACCCCTCCCCCACCGTCGCCGCATCCGACCCCGGCGGCTCCAACAAATCCGCGATCGACAACCCAAACAACGGATTCAAAATCCCATTCAAAAACGGCTCCAACTCCGTATCCAGAACCGCCTCCACCTGCCCCTTCACCTGCGACTGCAACTGACTCACCGCATCCTCCGACAGATCCAGCAGCTCATCCACCGTCTCCGCCATCTCCTGCGACACCTCCAACACCAACTCCGTCACCTGCTCCGTAATGCCCTCGATCGCCGCCGCCAAATCCCGTTGCCAGTCACTCATATCCCTACCCTTCGATCGGAATGACCCATAAAAATTCAAACCCCAGCCCCCCCGCAGCCATCCAGGCAAACCTCACCCACCCAGACCCAGCCACCGAAGAACTTGGACAGATCATAGCGTTTTCCTCCCAGAAGCGTTAACCCAGCGATCCCTTCCCCCAGAACCCTGCATTCCCGGTTCACTTTGAGGGGATACTAGATAAGGTTCATTGCAACCTCAGTAGATCGCCAAGTGGATTGAGATCCCCCTATCTGCCGTAAAATTCGATCCCCCCTAACTCCCCTTAAAAAAGGGGGAATTAGAACAAGGGAAACAAAAGCTTCAAAGTCCCCCTTATTAAGGGGGATTTAGGGGGATCCAACCCACCCTAGCGACGAACTATTCGACCTACTGACCCTCACTCCCATTGACGTAATTCGTGCGATCGCAGACAAACTCCATGAAATCCTACCTAGCGGCTGCCATTCAAATGACCAGTGTGCCCGATCTGAAAAAGAATCTGGCCCAGGCTGAAGAACTCATCGACCTCGCAGTGCGACGCGGCGCAGAACTCATTGGCCTCCCCGAAAACTTTTCCTTCCTCGGAGACGAAGCCGCCAAAATCGACCAAGCCGAAGCGATCGCCACCGAAAGCGAAAAATTCCTCAAAATCATGGCGCAGCGCTACCAAGTCACCATCCTTGGCGGCGGCTACCCCGTTTCCGCAGGCGACGGCAAAGTCTACAACACCGCCCTCCTCGTTGATATCGACGGCCAAGAAGCTGCCCGCTACGAAAAAGCCCACCTCTTCGACGTCAACGTCCCCGACGGCAACACCTACCTCGAATCCGCCACCGTCGTCCCCGGCACCAAATTGCCCGCCATCTACCCCTCCAAAGACTTCGGCAACCTCGGCCTCTCCATCTGCTACGACGTTCGCTTCCCAGAACTCTTCCGCCACCTCTCCCAAAAAGGCGCAGATGTCATCTTCGTCCCCGCCGCCTTCACCGCCTACACCGGAAAAGACCACTGGCAAGTCCTGCTACAAGCCCGCGCGATCGAAAACACCTGCTACATCATCGCCCCCGCCCAAACCGGCTGGCACAACAGCATCCGCCAATCCCACGGCCACGCCCTCATCATCGACCCCTGGGGCACCGTCCTCTCCGACGCAGGCACCGAACCCGGCTTCGCGATCGCGGAAATCAACCCCACCCGCATCCAGCAAGTCCGCCGACAAATGCCCTCCCTACAACACCGCGTCTTCGTGTAAGTCGATCCCCCTAAATCCCCCTACCCTTCGGGAAGCAGAGCTACAAAAGAGGGACTTTGAGAGAATGGTTGATTTTTGAACCAATATCATCGTTTTTCGCCCCTTTTCCAGTTCCCCCCTTTTTAAGGGGGGGTAGGGGGGATCTGCCTTGTTAAGGCGGATCTTGAAAGAGGCCAAGGGGGGATCTGCCCTCTTTAAATTTGTTCCCACCCCAAAATTTAGCCATACTAGGGTGTTCAGACTCGGTTGTGTGACATTGGTGTGATCATGCCAACAGCAAGTCCTTTATTGAATCTCCTTAGTCAACCTTCAAGTCAACCCACACTGGGTTTTGCGCAAGTGGGTTTTGCGCAAGATGGGTTACCCTCGTCCCTGCTGGCCGCCGTGCAATCCACCGCACCAGCCCTCGCGGAAACCGTGACTGAATCTGCCTCTGCGGATCCCTCCTTAGTCCTGGCAGCCGTTTTACTGAGCCTCGTGGTCATCTATCTGGCCAGCAAACTCGGCGGCGAAATCTGCGATCGCATTAACCTGCCACCCGTCCTCGGCGAATTAGTCGCTGGAGTGCTCGTGGGCATCTCCGCCCTGCATTTGCTGATCTTCCCCGGCCAAGGCATCGACGCCAGCATGTCGCTGATCATGCAACTGCTCCAAGGCTCTACGGCAATGAGCCTGCCGGAACTGCAAGCCACCTTCGAAGCCCAAAGCGAAGTCATTTCCGTCCTGTCGGAACTGGGCGTCGTCATCCTACTTTTCGAAATTGGCCTCGAATCTAACCTCAAGGAACTGCTCAAGGTCGGGGTTCAGGCCACGATCGTCGCGGTCGTCGGCGTTGTCGTCCCCTTTGGCCTCGGCACCGCAGGCTTGATGAGCTTCTTCGGCGTCGCGGCCATTCCCGCCATCTTTGCCGGAGCCGCCCTCACCGCCACCAGCATCGGCATCACCGCCAAAGTGCTATCCGAACTGGGGCGTCTCACCTCGCGGGAAGGCCAAATCATCGTCGGTGCGGCAGTCATGGATGATGTCCTCGGCATTATCGTCCTAGCCGTCGTTGGCGGTCTGGTCAAAACGGGCGAAATTCAAATCAGCAACGTTATCTATCTGATCGTCAGTGCCGCCGTTTTCCTGGTGGGTGGCGTCTGGGCCGGACGGCTGTTCATGCCCTTCTTCCTGTCCCTCGTAGCCAACCTCAAGACCCGAGGCCAACTGCTGATCAGTTCTCTCATCTTTGCCTTCACCCTGTCCTACATTGGCGCAGTCATCCAACTGGAAGCCATCCTAGGCGCGTTCATCGCCGGGTTGATTCTGGCCGAAACCGATCGCCGCAAGGAATTGGAAGAACAGGTCATCCCGATCGCCGATATGCTGGTGCCCGTCTTCTTCGTTGTCGTCGGAGCCAGAACCGATGTCAGCGTCCTGAATCCCTTTAACCCCAGCAACCGAGAAGGCTTAATTATTGCCGCCTTTCTGATCGTCGTCGCGATCGTCGGTAAGGTTGTCACCGGCTTTACCGTCTTTGGGCAACCGGGCATCAATCGACTGGCGATCGGCGTCGGCATGATTCCCCGAGGCGAAGTGGGCCTAGTCTTTGCCGCCTACGGGGCCAGCAGCGGCGTCCTGAATGCGTCCTTACAAGCGGCTATCATCGTCATGGTGATTTTGACCACCTTCCTGGCTCCGCCCCTGTTGCGCCTCGTGTTTGCCAGCAGCCTAACGCCAGAACTCACCAGTCAAGCTGACTAGCCCAATCTTTATCCCAACTTTGGAAACATCAATTTCTACGATCGCGTCGCAGAGCCATGAGTGCATTCGACGCGATTTTTTTAGGACGTTTTCGGCCCATTCCTCCGGACGAACCGTCCAGAAAGCTCGATTTGGTTGGGAAAGAGGATAGCGAGCTGGGCGCAAACCTGGCTGGTTGGCAACGGGCGATTCTTCAGAAATTGTGATAACGTGTACCACGGTTTTGATCCCTCGTGATACCTGCTAGGGGGTACACCCAGACCATCGATCATCCCAGCCATCTACTAAGTTTCGCTATTCTCCTATTGCTTTTCATCATTCGTCATTCAATCTTTCCCGTTTTCTCTCGTGTTGGTTTTCTCCGCAGACCTCTGCTCGAAGCACCATGAAGCGTAAGATCTCTTTCTACTTTTTGCTAGCAGTCTTCTCTTTTCTGATCTCAGCCCTCCCAGCCCAGGCCGGACGGCTTTTGCAATGGCGGTTTGATGTTCGCAGCAGCCAACTGGAGTTTAGTACTGAGGATGGCGTGCAGCCCCGTGCGCAATTTATTACCAACCCAGGCCGCTTGGTGATCGATCTCCCAGGGACGGTGTTTGGTCGCAAGCAATTAATCGAACCCGTGACGGGCCAACAGGGAGTCCAGTCCCTGCGGGTCGGCCAGTTTGATCCTCAGACCGCGCGGATTGTCTTGGAATTGGTTCCTGGCTATTCGATCGATCCCACCCAGGTCATTTTTGAAGGCGTGACACCGCGCCAATGGCGGGTGAAGCTGCCTCCAGTGAGATTTGTCGGCACCGAAGCTTCCAATACGATTAACCTGCCGCCGACCCAAAGCAGCCCACCCAGCCAGTCTCCCTTGCCCAGCATTGCCCGCACCCAGGTGCAATCGGTACGCATCACGGGCGATGGCTTTTACCTGCGCACCACGGGCACACCGCCCCTGCCCCAGGTCACCCGCAGCAACGATCGTCGGCAAGTCTATGTCGATCTGCCCGCCACGAGTCTGTCCCCCAGCCTCAGCCCTCGGGATCTGATCGTCAATCAGCGGGGCGTCAGTCGCGCCCAGATCAGCCAACTGTCCGGCAATCCCCCGATCGCTCGCTTGGTGCTGAATGTGCAGCCCGATGGAGCCGATTGGCAGGCCAGCTACAGCAACTTGGGCGGGGTGGTCGTGATTCCCAAACTACCGGACAGTGGGCCAATCGGTACCAATAATCCCCGACCCCGCGACGAAGCCCAGGAACCCCGATCCACCAGCCTCGCGACGATTCAGGCCGTGGATTTAGAAGGCGATCGCATCGTTGTTCGGGCCAACCAGCGCCTGACCTATACGGGAACCTGGGATCGCCTCACCGGAGCCTACCGCATTCTCATTCCCAGCAGCCAGTTCGATCGCAATGTGCGGGGGCCACGATTAGCGGTCAACAGCCCTGTCATGCAGATTAGACTGCGGCAGGACAACGCCCAGACGAGTTCCATTTTGGTTACCCCAGCGGCTGGCATCCAGATTGGTGAACTGAACCAGCCCAACGCCCAAACCGTGACGTTACAACTGCGGCGTGGCCTGTCCACGGTGCCCCCCATGCCCTCCAATCCCGGCACCCAAATCCCCGTCCCGCCCCCGAAGCAAGTGCCCACCCCCACCATTCCTCGGGTTCCGGCAGGGCAAGTGGTGGTGGTCATTGATCCCGGCCATGGCGGCCCCGATCCCGGTGCCGTTGGCATCGGCGGCATCCAGGAAAAGGAAATCGTCCTGGATATTAGTCGTCAGGTGGCGGGCATCCTACAGCAACAGGGTGTCTCGGTGGTGATGACCCGCCAGGATGATATTGACTTGGATTTGCAACCTCGGGTGGACATTGCGGAGCAGGTTCGCGCCACGGTGTTTGTCAGCATCCACGCCAATGCCATCAGCATGAGCCGCCCCGATATCAGTGGTTTGGAAACCTACTACTACGACAGTGGGCTGGGGCTAGCGCAGTCGATTCACCGCAGTGTGATCGAGGTCACGGGCGCGCGCGATCGCGGCGTGCGGAAGGCGCGTTTCTACGTGATTCGCAGGACCAGTATGCCTTCGGTGTTGGTGGAAACGGGATTTGTCACCGGGCAGGAGGATGCCTCCCGCTTGGCCACTTCGGGCTATCGGCGGCAGATGGCAGAAGGAATTGCCCGTGGTATTCTGCTCTACATTCGAGGTGGTGGCTAGGGATGGGTTCGCCATTTTCAAGAAACCATTCCCCTGATATAACTATCGGTACCGTGTGTGAGGATTGTGTGTGAGGAGCCTGAATTCAGCCTTTGACCCTGCGGCATCTCTGTTAGCGCTGGGCCACCAGAGCAACCTGCCGATCGGGGTGTTTGACAGTGGTGTGGGGGGCTTGACGGTTTTGCGGGAGATTTACCGTCAGTTACCCCATGAGTCGGTTTTGTACTTTGGGGATACGGCCCGTTTGCCCTACGGCACCCGCAGCCGAGAGGAAATTCTCCAGTTTGTCCATGAAATTTTGAACTGGATGCTGGGGCGTGGGGTCAAGATGGTGATCATGGCCTGCAATACCAGTTCGGCGCTGGCTTTGCAGGAAGTGCGATCGCAGTACAACATTCCCATCCTGGGGGTGATCCAGCCCGGTGCCCAAGCCGCCGCGCAGGTGGGACAGCGCATTGGGGTGATTGCAACGCCCGCCACTGCGAAAAGTAATGCCTATCGATCGGCGATCGTGGATGCCGATCCCAACGCAGCAGTGTGGCAGGTGGGCTGTCCGGAGTTTGTGCCGCTGATTGAGGCCAACCGAGTCCAGGATCCGGAAACCTATGCCGTGGCCCAGGGTTACCTAGAACCCTTGATTCAAAACCAGATTGATACCCTGGTCTATGGTTGCACCCACTACCCCCACCTTGCGCCGGTGCTGCGATCGATCCTGCCCAGTACCGTGCAGTTGGTTGATCCAGCGGTGCATACGGCCAAAGTTGCCGGGGAAGAACTCGAACGCTTGAACCTGCGCAATCTCCATGCGGCGTTGCCCACGCAGTTCTATGTCAGTGGCGATCCCGCTCCGTTTGTGAGACTATCGCGCCAGTGGCTAGGCTTTACGCCGACGGTGCAGCATGTTTCCCTCCCGGAACTTATGGAAGCGGCCCAAGCGGCCTAGTCCCGTGCCCCTCAACCTAATCAGGGGGATTTCAACCCAGGAATCTCCCCCTCTGATTGATGTACTCGTTGATGTACCCGTTGATGTACCCGCTGGATTTACCAAGGATTCCCCACGAGGGTGAAGGCCGCCCAATAGTAAGGATGCTTGAAGGTGCGATCGACCCCTTGCCCCACATTGGGGGGTAGCGGAATCGGTTTATCAAACACAGGCGTATACAATGCGCCTTGGTTAATCCGCACATCGCCCCGAATCAACGCCATTTGGGATTGCCGGAGGGCTTCGGCTTTAATCTTGACCTGCGGCTGTTCCAATTGCCGATAGACTTCCGTCATCAAGGCTAAGGTGCCTTCATCATCTACATACCAGAGGCTAGCCAGGGCGGATTTCACCCCTGCTTGGGTCGCCAGTCCCGCAAAGCCTAATTCTGCTTCATCATCGCCAACAGCCATGCGACAGGCACTCAGCACCAATAATTCCAAGGGTGGGTCATGGAGTTTCAGATCGCGAATTTGGTTAAGTTGTAATTTATGATTCCAGAATTGGATATAGGATTGCTGGGGTTGTCCGGGACGAAATTCTCCATGGGTGGCTAAATGCAAGATGCCAAAGGCGTTGCGGCTCCGTTGTTCCATCAGATTGGAGATCGTAAACTGATCGTTCAGTGCCACTTGGCCGTTTTGCCATTCCTGACTAATTAAACTGAGTTCTACAGGTACCGCAGGCAAGGCCGGTTGATCGGTAAATTGGGATGCCCCCATGGCAAACAGCTTGCTGCCTTTAATATCCCGATAGCGCGTATCCATGAGGGAGAGGCTAGGCGTCATGCCAACGCTGTAGCGTTCCACCAAGAACCCTTTGCCGTCGTACAGGGCTGAGAGGGGGAGCGATCGCAGCCCAGAATCCATCATGAACAGGAGGTTGTTAATGTTCCGCTGCTGGAACTCCGCTTCCATTGGAGCCACAAACCATTGGTATAACTGTTGTCCGGGTTTGAGGTAATCGTTGCTATCCCGATCGGTCACAGTGGATCTGAAAGCTTTGGCAACCTGGAGGACTTCCTGACGGGTCACGTTGTAAAGAACTTTGCGGATAGGATTTCCCTTGGCGGTTACAGCAATGATTTCTAAGTTATCCGTTTCCTGTTTTCCAGAGCATTGTTCACTTCCCCCTAAATTTGTGCAATGACTGAGATCCGGTAGAAAACTAATGTAAACAAAAGCAGGCTTGGCCCCCGTTTCCTTCTCAATGTTTTGGGCGAGGCTTTGCATATCATCGAGATTCTGAAAATTCGGCTTGCTGGCTTGGCCGTAGTAATTCTGCACCGCTCGGCTAAACCGTGCTTCCAGGTTGCCAATGCCCGGATCTAAATACATCGGTGGTGGGGTGGCATCCATGGGCCGTTGAACAAACTCTGGGGGCTTGGGTGGACGCTCTAAGAGCGGTAAGGAGAAGTTGTTGGGGGGATTCAGGTTGGGTTGGGGGGATTCGATCGGGATCACGATCGGGGCATTGGCAGTAATGAGTTGAATCAGATTGCTGCCCACACCCTGGGTATAGAAATAGGGGAAAGACTGGCCAATTTCTAACCGATTATCCAGCCCCATCGTAATTTCGCCTGCGGTGCCGTTAATGGCCGGATTACCAATCTCAAACGGTGTGCTGACATAGCCGCCGTAGTGGCGCAGGGTGATGGTGCCGGGAAGGGTGTCAGCGGCGGTGGAAATGCTGGCGGTAAACCCATTACGATCGACAAAGCTATCCGTCGCCCTAAAAAATCGCCCGGTGGTAATGTCTACCGTCCCGCCGTTCTGCTGGCCTTGGGCATTGATGAATCTCACTACCACATCATTAATCGGATCGAGGAGGACATTGCCGCCATTGCCGAAGTCGGAGTGAGTGTCGATCGCGCCTAGGCTCATGCTAGTCCGGGCATTCACCGTAACGTTGCCCCCAGTGACTGCCCCCGTGGCAGTTAAATCACCGCTAGTAATGATGCCATTGGCACTGGTTACCTGAATATTACCTGCCGTTGCATTGGCACTGGTTTGAATATTTCCGGTAGTAATATCGCCGGGAGCATTTAATGTGACATTACCTCCACTTCCAAAGCTGGGTGTTGTGTTTAAAGTTCCGGCTTGTGTGTTAATTGTACTTCCACTGTTGATGAGAATATTTCCACCGTTGGTGGTAATGTCGCGGGTGGTCACTTGACTCCCGGCTAGGTTGACCTCTCCCCCGGTGGTGACGATCGATTGTCCAAGGTTGAGAGACTGACCTGCGAGTAATGTCACCGATCGTAGTGGACTGATGCCGCCCAGACTTCCTGCAAAACTTAGACTTCCGTTGGGAGCCTGGGCAGTGAAGATCGCAGGTGCTCTCTGGCCGAATCGCCCATCGATCGTACTCCCAAAAGTCAAGGAACCATTGAGGGATTGAAGATTGACGGCGGGGAGTCCAATTTGCAAGGTATCGCCGTAGAGTTGGTTTTGGGTCGTGGTGACATCGCTGTAGAGTTGTGTGACGCCAGCGCTATCCGTGGTGAGACTCCTGGCATTCACCGTTCCGAAGAATTTACTGTTACCACCCGTGTTAACGGTGAGATCCCCGATCGCTTGGACATTGACATCAAAACTAATGTCCCCGTTATTGGTACTAGTCAAGATGAGATTGGGATTGCTAATCTGGACAGTTTCTGAATAGGTTTGGGAATTGGTCGTGGTGATATTACCGTTAATTTCCGTACTACCGCTGCCTTGGGTGATGAGGCTTTCAGCGCGAATCGTGTTGTTCAGTTGCGTCAGTCCGCTAGTTTGCAAGACCAATTGGCCCAGGGAAGTTGTTGCACCGATCGGTTGATTAATCGTAATCGGTGCACTGCCTGCATCGATCGTCAAACTATTGGTATCTGGTGTCTGTCCTTCGATCGTACCGTTGAATAAAATGGCATTACTGTTACTGTTAAGAAATGAGTTGCCCTGGACAACTACATTACTGCGCAACGTCAGGGGAGCGTTCGTGGTAATGCTGCCGTTGAGTAATGTTGTTGCTCCACCGACTAAGTCCAGACTGCCAATTTGGTGATTGCCGTAAAAGGCCGTGGACTGCCGATCGTTGACTTTCAAACTAGCGAGGTTCAAATCGCCATTGAATGTCACTGTGCCTGCGCTGGAAGAGACTTCCATAAACTCTACGCCGGAGCCTAGATTGCCGGTCATCGTTACCGCATTGCTAGACAGGGGATTGCTGAGGGGAAACGGAATTTCGGTGCTGGTGTCACGATTGATTTGGGTGGGGGCATTGAAGCGTAGGGGATTGCCGGGGGTAGCGGCACCGGGCGCAATGCCGATCGTGGGCGCAGACAGTGCGATCGTTCCGCCACTCCCAGCACTCAGATTGCCAGAAGAGAGTGCGGTAATGGCATTGGGGGTGACTGCGGTTAATTGCAGTAAATTACCAGCGCTAACATTAATATTGCCGCCATTACCTGCGGTGCCTACGGGGGTGACGGATTCGCTGCGGAACTGCCCAGGCAAAGTGGCGGTATTGCTTGCATTGACAGTAATATTACCGCCATTGCCTGTGTTCCCAGAGGTGAGTGTCGATCGTCGTTGAATTTCCGACCCACTGAGTAATCCAACCCCTTGAATGGTGACATTGTTGCCAGAAAGCGTGATATTACCGCCATTGCCAGCGCTGACCCCCGAACCGTTTTCAACCGCTGCATGACTGGCAACCTGTCCCGCTACCCCTGGATCAATCACCACATCCCCATTGCCAGCGGCGATATTAATCGCACCCCCGGAACCAGCGGAACCGGCAAACGATCGAGCTACCGAAAGTACTGAATTCCCCACAATCGCAATATTGCCATTGCTGTTCGTTGCAGTGATTATGCCACCATTACTAGCAGTTCCGGTTCCTGCACTGGCCGATCGGGTATTAATTCCACCGCTATCTATCGTAATTGAATTGAATGCATTTAAAGTGATTGCGCCACCATTCCCTGCATTTCCATTAGTTGTTTCAGAAAAGGAGTCTAGTCCTGAAGTGAAAATGAATCCATTGGCAGCATTAATACTGATAGTCCCGCCATTGCTAGAATTACCGCTCCCGACATTGCGGGAAAAGGCTTGAATCTGGTTGGCGGTGATGTTACCCGTGGTGGCTGTTAGGTTGACCGATCCGCCAGGGCCAACGAGTCCAACACTGCCCGTGGCCGAGGCGCGTAGCAGTCCCAGGTTCAGATCGCCGCTGGTGGCTGTGAGGTTGATATTGCCACTAGCATTGCCAGCATTGGTCGTATCGTAGGGCGCGCTGGCGGTGATAGAGGCCCCGGATAGGGTGATGCTGCCGCCTTTACTATTAATGCCTTGGGTGGAGATGACCCCTGTGGCTTGGAAATCAACGAGGAGATTATTTAAGGTGGTCGTGACTAACCCCGTTCCCGCGATCGTGCCGCCTGCATTGAGGAAGAAAGCAGGGTTGGTGGGATGAACGCTGGGATCGATCGCGTTAATGGTGACGTTGTTATAGGTAATATCGCCACCCGCAGTCACTTGCAGAGAGGCTCCGATGTAATCCCCAACGCCATAACTCCCGCCCACATTGATAATGGGATCATTCAAACTCAGAAAATTGGCTAAGGAACTATCTAGCCTGCGAATTGAGAAGTCTTTCCCCGCTTGGAAATGGGCATCGGTGGAAATGATGCCATCACTGACTAAATTAAGATTACCGCCACTTTGAATGGGGAATTGATTATTTCCGGAGGAGTTCAGCACCCAGAGATCGACGCCCCGATCGCCCTGAATCGTTAAATCCCCCCCCGCATTAGCGAGAAAGGAATAGGGGGCCGTATCTCTGGCTACTACGCTGTTTTTTGCGTGAAGAATTAAGTCCCCACTCGTGTGTAATTGGCTATCCGGAAGCGTTAACTGATTCGTTGCCGTAACCGTTGCTTGACCAGCGTTAAGTTGTTTGACAACCACATCACCGGGCGCGATCGCTTGATTGAGATGACTCAGTTTAACCGACCCATCGGCTTGCAGCGTGACGCCCGTGGCCTGCTGGATATCACCGCCCGTGAGTAACTGCGGTAGGGTGGCTGGGGTGAAGGCGATCGGGGTTGATGCGAGGGGTTGTAGCTCGAAACCCAACAAACTGCCCGGAGCATTGAGCCGCAGTACCTGATTGCCCGCTACAGAGGCGATCGTCACTTGGCCGCCCGGAGCCGAAAGCGTGCCACTGCTGAAGACCGTTCCGCCGATTAGCCCGAGGGCTTGTCCCGCATTGACCGCCAGATTCCCCGCATTGACGATCGCGCCCGGTTGACTAATGCTGAAGATCAAGCTGCTAGGGTTGCCGTTGAGGTTGGCGTAATCGTTAGTTTGTAAGCTTTTAAATTCAGGATTAAATCCGGCATTCAATCCCGTATTGCCAAACCCGATTCCCGTCGCGGTGGTGGCTGTAAATGCGCCAGGAACATCTAAGCGTGCATTGGAGCCGAAGACAATCCCCGCTGGATTAATCAGAAACAGATTGGCATTGCCCCCGGTGACCTTGAGTAAGCCATCGATGCGGGAGGGATCGCCCCCAGTCACACGGGTCAGGATGTTATGCAGGGTGGGATTGGCGAGAAAATTGGCAGTTTCGCTGGCATTTAAACCAAAGCGCTGGAAGCTATGGAAAAGGTTGGTGCCATCTCCCGACAGTTGACCCCCCGTGATGTCAATGCGATCGCCCTGCCGTTGAAGGATCGTGCCTGTGCCATCATTTGCAGGAACCATGCGGGGAGCGATCGTCTGTCCCTGGGCCGCTTCTTGCAGCGGGGATACCTGACAGGCCGCGATCGTCAGAGCCATTACCAGAATGCGCCGGGGCACCCCTGTACTGAACCTAAAGACTGTTCGTGAACTAACCTCTGACGTCATAAAAATGGCTCTCTGCAAGGATCCGGGTTTGGGTAGATGGCGGTGGCACTAGGGGCATCTCTAGAGACGATCGCTCCTTTAGAATGCCTCGATCGACCTTGGGAGTAACGCGGTGTCCGGGGGCGGATTTCGGAGCCCCGTGGGAGGGCTAGGCTTGATCCAAGATTTTCCTGGGTTTGTCAACGATAGAGATCACGGAAACTGAGTAATCTTCCCCGTGAAATTGTTGAAAAGGGGTCGAAATTTACCGATGTTGCTGCTTTGTTCCCAGGGTCAAAACCGTGGGAATACTGGTTTGGCGATACGTCTCAACCGCTACCGTGGAAGGGTCGCTCTCCTCCGTTGTTGCAATGTTTGATCCTATGAATTCATCCCCGCTCCGCCAAACCCGATTCCGCCAAACCCGATTCTGCCCAAGCCGACTCTACCGAACCACCCGTTTTGCGATCGCGGCGCTGTCTACCCTGGCTCTCCTGGGCGTCAGTACGCCCCTTCCCCTCCATGCCTCGCCCCTGACCTTCAAAGCTCCCCGCCGGGGCACGCCTCCGGTCACCAACGGTGCGGCTAGCCGGGGCAATAGCTGCGTCAGTCAACCCAAGGAGACTTTGGCGGCGCTGATGCCTACGGGCAACTTTGGCATGACCACAGCGGCGCAACCGACGCTGTTTGTCTATGTGCCTGCGTCTACAGCTAAGACGATCGAACTGATGGTTGAAACCCAAGACGGCAACAAGCGCCTTTACAAACAGGTGTTTCCCGCTCCGGCGACGGCAGGGGTTGTGCGCTTGCAACCGATCGGCGCAGATATCCCGGAACTGGCCGTGAATCAGACCTATCGCTGGAAGGTGTCACTGGTGTGCGATCAAGAGGATCGATCGGCGGATATCACAGCGCTCGGCTGGGTAGAACGGGTGAATCTGCCAACTCAGTTAACGACGAATTTGCCCCAGGCCAATCCCCAACGGCGACCCTATCTCTATGCGGAAGCGGGGCTGTGGCAGGAAACGCTCACCAGTCTGGCAGAACTGCAACAGCAACAACCCAATAATGCAGAACTGCGCACGCAATGGGAAAGTGTCTTGCGATCGGCGGGGCTAGAAAAGTTGAGCCAAGCGCCCTTTGCCCAATGCTGTCAGGCACAGTAGAGGAAGTCTGTGGCAAAGGGAGTCTGTGACAGAGGAAGTCTGTGACAGAGGAAGTCTGTGACAGAGGAAGTCTGTGGCAGAAGAAGTCTGTAGTGACGCGATCGCAATAGAAATCTATATCAAAACGGTGCTATCCCAGGGAATTGACTCTACTTTTGCTGGTAATGAGGATTTATGAAGTGTAAGTGGTTGTTAGGGGGCATCCGTTGGAGTGCGATCGGGGGGAGTGCGATCGGACTGGCCGTCGTGGGAACCGTTGTTGAAACCGTTCTGCCCAACAGTTTGCAGGTCGCGCCCGTCCACGCTCAGGCGGTGGTGTCCGATGGTACGGTGAACACCCTGGTGACGCGATCGGGGAATCGTTTCACGATCGACAACGGCACCCCTTCCGGCAACAACCTCTTCCACAGCTTCCAGGAATTCTCCCTGCCCACGGGGGGATCTGTAATTTTCAACAATGCCCCGACGGTTCAAAACATCTTCAGCCGCGTCACTGGGGGCACGGTTTCCACCATTGATGGCATCATTCAGGCCAATGGCAGCGCTAATCTGTTTCTGCTCAATCCGGCGGGGATTTTGTTCGGGCCCAATGCGGCGTTAAATATTGGCGGTTCCTTTGTCGGCACCACGGCGCAGTCGATCCAGTTTGCCGATGGTGCAGTCTTTAGCGCGGGGAATCCTAGCAATCCGCCTTTGCTAACCATGAGTGCACCGATCGGGGTGCAGTTGGGCAGTGACCCTGGTGCCATACAAGTTCAAGGTAACGGCCATACCCTCACCGCCAAAAACCCCATTTCTGCACCAATTATTGGTGGCCCATCCTCCTCTGGTTTACAAGTTCAATCCGGCAAGACCTTAGCCCTAGTTGGGGGTTCCCTGGTCTTCACCGGCGGCATTCTCACGGCTCCCCAGGGGCAAATTGAGCTAGGTAGTGTGCGTGACACTCAGGTCAACCTAGTGCCCAGTGCATCCGGATTCACCTTCACCTATCCCACCAACGCCAAGTTTCAAGATATTCAACTCTCCCAACGATCGCTCATCAATGTCAGCGGAGCCAGTGCGGGGGCGGTGCAGGTGCAAGGGCAGCACATCCGTTTCGATGGCGGATCATTCATTTGGAGCCAAAATCGGGGTCCCCAGGCCGCTGGAACGATCCGCATTCAGGCGTCTGAGGCGTTGCAACTGCAAGGGACAACCCCAAATCTACAAATTCGCAGTGGCCTCGTGGCGGAAACGTTAAGTGCAGGTTCCAGTAGCAACCTGTTCATTGCCACGCCCCAACTTGGGATTGAAGGAGGGGCTGTTCTGGTCAGTAGAACCTTTAGCTCTGCGGCAGCGGGGAATGTTCAGGTTCAGGCCCGCGAGTTAATTCAGGTGAGTGGCGTGTCCTTGCTGGATGCAAGGGTTTTCTCAACGTTGGGATCCCTCACCTTTGGCCATGGTAACTCTGGCAACGTGACGCTTTCCTCTCAAAAAGTGGCCGTGCTCGATGGTGCTAATGTCGCTGTTGCAACCTTTGGCCGTGGAACGGGCGGCAATTTAATGGTGAATGCGGACACCGTTGAAGTGATCGGGATGACGACGGGTGTCCCTAGTTTTCTGGCGAGTGCGTTATCGGCGTCCAGTAATGGCCCAGGGGCGGCGGGCAGCATTCTGATCAACACTCGCACTTTAGCCGTAAAAGCGGGAGGACTGCTCTCGGTGGTGGGTCGGGGGACGGGCAATGCGGGGAGTATTGTGGTGAATGCCTCGGAATCTATCCATGTCAATGGACAAGGGGCCAATGCACCGAACCCGACTGAGATTCGATCGGCGATCACGGATGATAAAGCGATCAAACAATTTTTGGGATTACCGCTGAATCTCCTGTCGCAAGGGGAGTCGGGTAGCGTAATTCTCAATACCCCTAGCCTGAGAATTACGGATGGCGCAACTGTGACGGTACGCAATGAGGGCAATGGCAAAGCCGGTAGTTTGGAAGTCAATGCGGGAGAGATTTGGCTGAATCATCAAGGGAATCTCATCGCGACTACGTTAACGGGAAAAGGTGGGGATATTGTTCTGAAAACCCATACGTTAGTCCTGCGGCAGGGGAGTGTGATTGCAGCGACAGCCGGGGGCGGTGGCGATGGTGGTAACGTGACGATCCAAGCACCGATTATGGTTGGGTTAGACAATAGTGACATCATTGCTAATGCCTTTAAAGGTCGGGGGGGAAATATCACGATCGCAACTCAAGGAATCATCGGGTTAGAATTTCGCGATACGTTGGTTCCGAGAACGGATCTAACGAATGACATCACGGCAAGCTCACAATTCAATGTCAATGGAACCGTGCAAATTAACAATATTGGGGTTGATCCCAATGCTGGCTTAGTTGAACTCCCCGCAACCCTGACCGATGCGAGTCAGACCATTGCAGCGGGATGTCCGACGAATGCAAGCAGTCGTTTTGTGATCACGGGACGCGGCGGTGTGCCCGTCAATCCGATGCAGCGCATGCCCAGTCCCATTCATCCTTGGGTTGATCTCCGATCGCCCTCCCCGTCAGGCACGATCGCGCAAACGCCGACCCCGACCCCCGCGATCGTGCAAGCGACGGCTTGGTATCGCAATCCCCAAACAGGGACGGTTGAATTGGTCGCTGCCAACTCATCCCCTTCTGCGATACCAGCTTCTTGTGCCCTCGCGTCGAGATAGCTTGCGTCATGTGCTGAAGTGAGTTTTGACTAAAGTGAGTTTTGACTAAAGTGAGTTTTGACTGAAGTGAGTTTTGACGGTTTCTTATTGATCCTTTACTGAGTAATATCCACCATGGGAACGCTGTGGAAATTCGGACGATCGACCCTATCACAATCATCGTGGAAGCAGCGATTGTGGAAGTGGCGGGGTGTGCTGATTGCGGCTCCCAGCGTGACCGGCGTGGTGATTGCAGTACGGCTGACGGGGTTGATGCAGGGGCTGGAATGGGCCGCCTTTGACCAATACATGCGCATGCGTACTCCCGAACCCCCGGACGATCGCATTGTGATTGTCGGCATTCAGGAATCGGATTTACAGAAATATGGTTGGCCGCTGCCCGATGACGTGTTGGCCAAGGTGCTCGATCGAGTACGGCAACAGCAACCTCGGGCGATCGGTTTGGACTTATACCGCGATTTACCCGTGGGCCAGGGCTACGCCCAATTGACGAAGGTGTTTGAATCGACGCCGAATCTCGTGGGGATTCAGAAAATTGGTGGCACCGATCCCCTGGGTGCGGTCGCCCCTCCACCCACGTTGAAAAAGCTGGGCCAAGTGGCGGCCAATGATGTGGTGATGGATAGTGATGGCAAGCTGCGGCGCGGCCTGCTGTTCCTGGAAGATCGCGAGCAGAATAATGTGCCCACGTTGTCCATGGCCATGGCGATGTTTTACCTCGATCGCGAAGGCATTGCCCCCCAAGCCACACCGGACGATCGCATTCAACTGGGTCAGGCGCTGTTGACGCCCGTGGAAGCCAATGACGGTGGCTATGTGCGAGCCAATGCCCAGGGGTTTCAAACACTCATTAACTACCGGGGGCCGCGCGGCAATTTTTCTACCCTGTCGGTGGAGCAGGTGCTAGACGGCCAAATGCCTGCCCAATGGGGCCGCGATCGCATTATCCTAGTCGGCCCGATGGCGGAAAGTTTGCGGGACACGTTTTACACGCCCTACAGTGTGCAGCTCATGCAACTGACCAAACCCACACCGGGGGTCGAAATCCACGCCAATCTTACCAGTCAACTCCTCAGTTCCGCCCTGAACCAACGCCCGCTGTTTAAAACCTGGTCGGAACTGGGGGAAATGCTGTGGATTGCGGGGTGGGCGATCGTCGGGGCGCTGCTGGTCTGGCAACAGCGATCGTTGCAAGCGTCCCAAACCCTCGCCAGCCTCCACAGTCCCCTCAGCCAAGCGTGGCAATCCCTCAAAATTCCGGTGAGCTTGGTGGTGATGGCGGCGGGCTTGGTGGTGGGCACCTATGGTGCGTTTACCTTGGGGTGGTGGATTCCGGTGGCTCCGGCGCTGCTGAGTTTGGGCTGGTCGGCGATCGTAGTGACGGGCTATCTGGCACAAACGGCGGCGGAAATGCGAAAAACCCTAGGCCGCTATTTGACCGATGAGGTGGTGGCGAGTTTGCTGGAAACGCCCGAGGGATTGACCCTGGTGGGGGAAAAGCGCAAAGTGACGACGCTGATGTCCGATATTCGGGGTTTTACCAGCCTCTCGGAGCAGTTGCCGCCGGAACAGGTGGTCAAGTTGCTCAACCTGTACCTGGGTTTTATGACCAAGATTATCCAGCGCTACGGGGGCACGATTAACGATCTGACGGGGGATGGGATTGTCGTGTTTTTTGGAGCCCCGATCCAGCGACCCGATGATGGGGAACGGGCAGTGGCCTGTGCGTTGGCGATGCAGTTGGCTATGGATGCGGTGAATCAGCAGAGCCAAACCCTGAATTTGCCGCCGCTGCAAATGGGCATTGGGGTGAATACCGGGGAAGTGGTGGTCGGCAATATTGGCTCGGAGGAACATACGAAATACACCGCGATCGGGAGTCATGTGAACGTAGCGGCGCGGATTGAGTCGTTTACGGTGGGGGGACAGATTTTAATTTCCGAAAGTACGTGGGCCGAGGTACAGGCGATCGCGACTTTAAATGGTCAATCCCAAGCGCAGATGAAGGGCGTCTCGGCTCCGGTGACGCTGTATGAGGTGAGTGGGTTGGCGGGGCCGTACAATTTGAAGCTACGGGAAGAGCAGGAAAGTTTTATTGAATTGAAGCATCCGTTGCCCTTGCAGTATGCGGTGTTGGAAGGGAAGCATTTGTCGGAGGAACAGTTTTGGGGCAAATTAGTGCGGTTGTCGGCGAATGGGGCGGAAATTCTCTGTGACCATCGCCCTGCGCCGTTGACGAATTTGAAACTGTTGCTCTGGTTCCCCAAGACAAACGATCGCCGGAGGGATGATCGTAGAGCCGACGATCGCCGAGCGGAGGATCACCATCGTCAATTGCCAGATGATCAACCCGATCGCAGGGTAGCCAATCGTAGAGCAGACGATCGTAAAACCGACGATCATCGGTCAGACGATCAACCAGTCTCTTCCGCTATGGTGGAATCGGCAATGGAAATACCATCCGCAGCGATCGTGGTAGAGGGAATGGGTGAACCCCAGGAAATTTATGCGAAGGTCATTCAAAAACCGAACGGGAGTGAAGTGGGTTTCTACCTCCGATTTACCCGCGTCCCCCCCACGGCTGAAACTTTGCTACAAGCACTCCGCAGCGATCGCCGTGCCCGGAAGTATCCCTCAGAAGCAGCCGCTATCCCGATCTCTTCTGATCCAACGACCTCTGCGCCCTCTGCTTAGGAGATTGGCTAATCAGAAATCACTCTGACTCCTCCACCCACCTACCCATCTACCCATCTAGCTGCTAGGGGGAATCACTTCCAGGCCATAGCGTGGCGCGATCGCGAGTACCTTTTCAATATCCGCAGGCGTGACTTCCGGGGGTTGATTTTTGTCCACTGGGACGCCAATTTCTACCCAGAATTTTTCTAAACCGCCGGGAGTGACCCAACAGAGGCAAGTGGCAGGCTCGGAACCCACGTTACTAAATTGGTGGACTTGCCCCTTGGGGAGATGGACAAAGGTACCAGTGGGAGCGGCAATCACTCGATCGCCCAAACGGAACTCCATGGCCCCCGAGAGCACGTAGAAGGATTCGTCTTCGTGGCTGTGGCAATGGGGCGGGACGGCGCTGTGGGGCTGCATGGTGATTTCCAGCAGGGCGTAGGCGTGGTTGGTGTCTTCGCTGCGGGCCTTGTAGCGATATAAGTCGCCTAAAACCCAGTAGGCATCGCCTTGGTCAGGTTGTTGAACGATCTCTTGTTGAACGATCGCTTGCAAGTGGGGGGCCATGGGGTATTCTCCTGGGACGTAAAACTGTAAGGAACGTATGCCAGCGGGGAATCGGAGTTATGCAGAGGATTGGACTCCCCACAATTAACCCATGGGAAAATGATAGCCACCTGAGAATGGACTGAAGGAGCAATCAATAAAATCATGAATGATGCAGGGCTTAATGTTCTTGGTAATGCCGCAGTAAGCCACCATCAACGACAAAAGTACTGCCTGTAATGTAATTGGCTTCGTCGGAGGCTAGAAATGCGACTAAAGATGCGACATCCTGGGGGTGGCCCACCCGCCCGATCGGAATATTTTGGTGCAGGGCTTGGGCTTTTTCGGGATCCTTCAGTGTCGCTTCGTTGATGGGTGTGGCGATCGCGCCGGGGGCTACGTTGTTAATGGTGATACCGTGGGGGCCGAGTTCCGTCGCTAGGGTGCGGGTTAACATGCGTAGGCCGCCTTTGCTGGCGCAGTAGGGAGCGTAATTGGGAAAGGAAAGCTCTTCGTGAACGGAACTAATGTTGATAATTTTACCGGGACGTTGGGTGGTGAGTAAATGTTTGACAACCGCTTGGGTTGTAAAGAAAACACCTTTGAGATTGGTATTAAGGACAGCATCATAATCAGATTCAGTGACTTCCCAAAAAGCAGCTTGGCGTTCAATGCCCGCATTGTTAACGAGAATATCCAGCTTGCCAAAATGGTCAACGCTTTCGGCAACCATCCGATCGATGTCGGCTAGTTTACTGACATCAGCTTGCACGAGATGGGCGGGGGGATGGCCCAGGGCTGCGATTTGAGCCAGGATTTTCTCAGCATCCTCTGGATCGGAACGGTAGTCGATGACCACATTAGCGCCTTCTGCGGCGAGTCGAAGCACGATCGCTTGACCAATGCCCTGATCGCCACCCGTGACTAATGCAACTTTGCCCGCGAGTTTCATGGGAATCTCCTAGCTTGAATGTCTTGCACAACTGCAATGTCTTGCATAACTGCAATGTCTTGCACAACTGCATGGATATGTGCGATCGAACAACAGTTAGGACGCTAAAGAAATGACCTAAAGGCAGGCAAAACGCAGACGAAAGATCTCTATAAAGGATGAATAGGAGCGGTAATCCTGGATTCCTTGTAATTCCAGATGAGGAAGCTGTAACAGATGCTGTGAGGACAATTTACCCAGGAGTGAGTTGAGCGACGCCAAAGGTTGCATTGAATTTACGACACCAAATCACGATCGATGAATAGTCTGCGAGATTAATGTTGTTAGGAATGGCGTATTGTTGAGAACCGGAAAATTTTTGTAAGGGTGCAAGGACAACGTAGTCGCCTTCTTTCAGTGGGTAGGCGGGCGGTTTGGTGGAGCCGAGGACGTTGTTAGAGCGATGGAATGCCACGACGAGATCGGGGCCTAGTTCTGAAGTTTTAAAGGTCTGATCTAAAACTAAGGTGCTCTGCCCGTTCTGCTTCAGGATTTGAAGGCTGCCTTTCGTTTCATGTTCCCCGGAAACGAAACTCCCGGATTTAATCGGTTTTGTGGCAGCGGGTTGTGCTGTGGTTTTAGTCGAGGGGGTTGGGGTTGCTGGGGCTGAAGTTGCCCCATCGATCGGGCTGGCTTCGCTACGATTTTGGGGCGAGGTTGTGCTGGTGGGGCTTTGGCTGGTGCAACCTAGGATGAGTAAGGGCGTGAGGCACAGAATTGCTAAAAGTGTAGATTTCATGATCACGGTGTCTTTGGCTGTAATGGAAAATATGTAACTAATCATGGAAGGTCAACCATTACTAAAATAATTCATTGCAGCAATGGATAACAGGAAATCTTCAGCATGAAACTTATCAGGAGGATGCATTGATTATGATGGCTAGGAAAACTGGAAAAATGATGGCAGCCTAAGGAATCGCCATCCTATTTTTCATATTTTCACTGGAAAAATTTATGAGGTTCTCAGGGAATTCTCATCGAGAGCGCGTTGCCTCGATCGCTGGCTGGAGAGAAGCAAGCTGTAGAAAATAATGTTGCCGATTTACACCATTGCGAAATGTCTGACTACGGTTGACAGAACCCGAGTTTATTTGTAGGGTTGTTTCTCATAGCTGAGTACCACCGTGTTTCAACACCCCGTTGGTCAAAGATCGACCGTAGGTCAATCAATCAGCTTATCTCCCGAAAATTAAGGCGCTGCCCCAGTTGCGACCAACAACGTAAGGCAGCTAAACCCCCAAGCTGACGAGACCAGCAAGGCGGTCTGACACGGATTGTAACATTCGATCGGGCCACCCTACTTGTCCTGCAAAGAGGGTGGCTTTAATTTTTGGGATTTCTTCCCGACTCTACAACCAGGAGAAATCCCCATGTTTATTGGTTTTGACGATCTCGATCGCGCGATCGAGGACTCCCGTAAACCGCTGCAATTCTACCTCCTCGGCACCCGCGAGGAAGTCCAGTCCACCATTAACCAGTTGCAGGTGTTGCGTTTTTCTGAACGAATTCGCTGGAGTCCCCCGGTGCCGGTGCCCGGTTCGGATTGGCAATACGTCAGCAAGATGCAGCGCGATCGGGCGTTGGAGTAAGTGCGATCGATCGGTGATCCCGAGGGTTAACAAAAACCGGGATTTTCTAAAAATCCCGGTTTTTAGCCGAGACGATGAGCTTAGGGAATCAAAATCTCTGGGGCAATGCCATTGGCCTGCGCGATCGCGGTTAATTTTTGTACTTGCTCTGCATCACTTAGCGTACTAGTAGCCATTACATCTGCAATAATCTTTTGTAATTGCAATGCAGGTTGGCTTGTATTGATGTCCGCGTTCGTGATAACGGTTTCCTCCCCTGCTTCACATTCATACACAACATAGGTCCAAATCCCAGGACTTCCCTCCTCGGCACTTTCGCCCTCATAGAAAGTTGTTGTCTCATCCTCATCACAATCGTAATAAGCAGAATAGATATCATCCCACTCACAATCCGACTCTTCCAATACGTCACGAATTTCGCTGAGAACGCCTGCAATATGATGCGGCTGCGTTTCTACCTGCACCAACCGCACTTGTTCCCACTCAAAATTATGTAAGCTAATTGCCATCAGTTCGGCCTCCCAAGATGTTATGCGGCAGATGTTATTCAGGGTGAATTCAACCCATGCCTCAATTCTAATCTCTCTTTAAGGTTAAATGCTAACTCTGCGATCGATGCCTCTCTACTTCTCTCCTGACTTTCTTGATCATCGCTAAACCGTCTAGCCCCGCCCTTCTAAATACCCCTTGACCAACTGCGCGATCGCTAATACCTCCAACATGCCATAGGTAAAGGCATTGGCTAGCCAAAAGGAACGGCGTATCATTTTGCGATCGAGACGATCGATTTTTTTGAGACTCAACGACCCAACCCAACCTTCCACCACTGCCGAAAAAACATACATCGGAATCAGCGTCACCATAATTTCCAATGGCAGGAAGGGAAAGGCTCCCGGTTGCACGGGCACCGAAGATCCCAATAGGCTCTGGCCTAAAAATGCACCAAACGGAATGATCACCAGGATTCCTCCGAGCAATGTAGAAATAATATTGGTATAAAATGCTAGCCAAGCAGATCTGCGAATGCTGATAGAAAGTTTCTGGTGATGGATGAATGCCTCGATCGCGATGATTGGAATCAACAGAAAAACTTGGTAAAAAACACTCTGACTAAACAGCGGAATGCCAGAATTTGCAATCAAAATACCATGGTGGCTAACATAGGTCACGATCGAAGTCAGCATAGATCAATCGGGTAGGCAGGAGATCTGCCAAAATCCTACCATCGTTTGATTCTCCAGTTGCCAGGAAGCGCTAATCTAGTAACTGCGGGTAAAAGGAGACGAGGAAGGAGTCCGATCGCATGTGGGAACCCATCTGCCAGCACATTCATCAAGTCACGGGCCAACCCTTTGAACTGGTCGATCTGCGATCGGTGGGGGGCGGATGTATCAACCAAGG
Organism: Alkalinema sp. FACHB-956; assembly: GCF_014697025.1. Classification (NCBI taxonomy): domain Bacteria; kingdom Bacillati; phylum Cyanobacteriota; class Cyanophyceae; order Leptolyngbyales; family Leptolyngbyaceae; genus Alkalinema; species Alkalinema sp. FACHB-956. The sequence goes on from NZ_JACJRC010000001.1 coordinate 785,347, forward strand.
CTATCGATTGGTTAGCCGCGATCGTTCCTACTTTGTCAAGTTGAACCGTGCTGAGCAAATAGCGATGTTTGAGGCGGAAGCCCTCGGCCTGCAACAGATGTTCGAAACCCATACCATTCGTGTTCCTAAACCCATTTGTTCTGGCGTTGCAGAATCCGCTTGCTACCTCGTTTTGGAATGGTTAGATCTAGGGCGCAGCAGTCGGTCTGCCGATCGGGAAATGGGGCGGCAGTTAGCCCGCTTACATCAATTCCGCCAAGCCACGGCCTTTGGCTGGGAACGCGACAACACGATTGGCTCCACTCCTCAAAAAAATCCCTGGACCACAGATTGGATTACCTTTTGGCAACAGTACCGCATTGGCTACCAATTAGAACTGGGGCGGCGGCGGGGCGGCTATTTTTCCCAGGGCGATCGCCTGCTAGACCGAATTCCTGCAATCCTAGCCGACCATCATCCCCATCCATCCCTCGTCCATGGTGATCTCTGGGGCGGCAACGCCGCTGTCACCGCTGAAGGCGAACCGGTGATTTTTGATCCCGCAACCTACTGGGGCGATCGGGAAGTGGACTTGGCCATGACCGAACTGTTTGGCGGGTTCTCAGCGGAATTTTACCAGGGCTACCACGAAGTTTATCCCCTGGACTCCGGTTATGAATCTCGCAAAATTCTCTATAACCTTTACCATGTGCTGAACCATTTCAATTTGTTCGGTGGAAGCTATGCTGGGCAAGCCGATCGTATGATTGCGCAACTGATTCGCTAAAGACCCCATCCCGTCCTAGATAGTCCGTTCGCCCCTGAGTCAACTAGTCGATCGAGTACCACGATCGAAGACCTGATGTAAAAGCTATTTTAAAAACTATTTAAGAATGGCTTGAGGAGAGTTAGAGATACTTTACGATCAATGTGTGCAAATACTCACCGATCATCCTGCGAATAATCAACGATTATTGCGGAATGTAATAAGTATTATTGCGATATGTAACCAATCTCTGTTAAATCACATTAAAGTCCACCTATGGCCAACCTCTCGTAAAAGGTAAGAATTAATTGTCGCTCACTGACGACAGGTTCTCAGCGAACAAGCATACAGGATAGGAGTTGGATGGTACATGGATGCAGCCTTCTGGGACAAAATCCGCACTTACTGCCGAGATGAGGCAGCATTTGAAAACTGTCAACAAATGCTGCTCCAAGAACTGCACCCCCTGGAGGAAGCTGCGAGAAATGCTGATTTTCAACTAGAGCGTCACAAGGCTCTCTTGCATGTCATTACTCGGTTGCGGGAACCGATCGACCTAGAAGAAATTTTCCAAGCCACCGCGATCGAAATTCGCCAATTGCTAGCCGTCGATCGGGTCGGCATGTTTCGCTTCCATCCTGACTCCGGCTGGGATGATGGTGAATTTGTGTCAGAGGATGTGGATCCGGAATTTTCTTCGGCGATCGCGGAACCCGTGCATGACCATTGCTTTGGGGATCAGTTTGCGGTTCACTATCAAGCCGGACGCATCCAAGCCGTTGCCGATATTTACGATGCCGGATTGAGTGATTGTCATATTCAAGTCCTCGCGCAATTTCAGGTGCGGGCCAATTTAGTGGTGCCGCTTTTGCTAGGACAGAATTTGTGGGGACTGCTTTGTATTCATCACTGCCGTGGGCCACGCCAATGGGATCCGACGGAAATTGAATTTGTGACCCAAATTGCGGGCCATTTAGGGGTCGCACTGTACCACGCAGAATTAATGGTTGAGTTGCGCAGGGAAATCCTCGATCGGCAACAGGCGGAACAACGCGCCCACAATCTGAATCAAGAATTGCGCCAAGCCATTGTCGAACTCAAGGCCGTCAACAAAGAATTGGAAGCCTTTAGCTATTCTGTTTCCCACGACCTGCGCGCCCCCCTGCGCAGCATTGATGGATTCAGCCAAGCCTTACTCGAAGATTGTTTAGAGCACTTGGACTCCAATGGGCGGGACTATTTGCAGCGGATTCGTGCAGCTAGCCAACGCATGGGGCAGTTGATTGATGATCTCCTGATGCTATCGCGCGTTACCCGCAGTGATCTGCGCCGGGATGCCGTAGACCTGAGTTACTTAGCCAATCAGCTCTGTTGGGACTTGCAGCAGATTGATCCGTCACGATCGATCAACTGTGTGATTCAATCCAATGTGGTGACGCAGGGAGATCCTCTATTACTACGGGTGATGATGGAAAACCTGTTGAGTAATGCCTGGAAATTTACCTCCAAGCAACCCCAAGCTCTCATCGAATTTGGGGCAATGCGCCTTGCAGAGGTCAATCGTCCTGAGTTGAATTGGGCAATTGACTCAACTTCCCCCGAACAACTGGTCTATTTCGTGCGGGACAATGGGGTTGGGTTTGATATGGTATACGTGGATAAGTTATTTCAACCCTTTCAACGGCTGCACAGAATCAATGAATTTCCGGGGAATGGGGTCGGATTGGCGACGGTTCAGCGAGTGGTGCGTCGCCATGGCGGTAGGGTCTGGGCCGAAGGACACCTCAATCAAGGCGCGACTTTTTATTTCACCTTAATGGAAGGGATCGAGGAATCATGAGTGGTGGTGCAGGACAGAAAGTAATTCTACTGGTGGAAGACAACCCTGATGATGAAGCTTTAGCAATCCGTGCCTTAAAGCGTCACCATATCAGTAATGAAATTGTTGTGGCCCATGATGGTGTAGAGGCCCTGGATTATTTGTTTGGGACGGGCCTCTATGAAGGCCGGGATGTTAATATCAAACCCACCGTCATTTTGCTGGATCTCAAATTGCCCCGCATTAATGGATTAGAAGTCCTCCGGCGGTTGCGCGAGGACGATCGCACCAAACTGTTACCCGTTGTTGTTCTAACGACCTCCAGCGAAGAGCAAGACTTACTCAATAGCTATAGCTTGGGCTGCAATAGTTACATCCGAAAACCTGTGGATTTTGTGCAATTTTCCGAGGCTATTCGGCAATTGGGCATGTACTGGTTGCTAATGAATGAGCCGCCACCTAATTAGAATGAGCCAAGGAGAGGTCGTTCATCATGAGTTCCCACTTGCGGGTTCTGGTCGTCGAGGATTCAGAGGATGATACCGTATTGCTCCTGCGTGAGTTGCGACGGGGTGGGTATAGGGTAGATTCTGTGCGGGTGGAGACTGCGGAAGAGATGCAGACTATCCTGGATCTACAGCCTTGGGATCTCGTGATTGCGGACTATACCCTACCGCAGTTTAGTGCCCCCGATGCCCTCAAGCTGTTGCAACAACGCCAGCAGGATTTACCCTTCATTATCGTCTCCGGCACCATTGGAGAAGAAACGGCGGTGGCGGCCATGAAGGCAGGAGCCCACGATTACATCACGAAGGGCAACTTAGCTCGCCTGATTCCAGCTGTAGAGCGGGAACTGCGGGAAGCCGTAGAACGGCAGAAACGCCACAGTGCAGAACAGGCGCTGCGAGAAAGTGAAGAGCGATTTCGGCAATTGGCAGAGAATATTGTCGAAAGTGTCTTTTGGATGGCTGATCCTGTGGGACAGCAATTTCTCTATGTCAGTCCTAATTATCGTCGGATTTGGGGAAAACCCTGTCAGCCAGATGGGGGCGTAGACTTTTTGGACTGGTTAGCGGCTATCCATCCGGAAGATCGCTATCGGATTCAAACCCAGTTTTTTACTCGATCCCTTGCGGGTACCTACGATGAGGAATATCGGATTCTGCATCCCGATGGTACGATTCACTGGATTCGCGATCGCGGTTTTCCCATTAATAATGCCCACGGGGAAGCCTATCGTCTGGTGGGCATTGCCGAAGATATCACCGATCGTAAGCTCGCCGAAGAAGCCCTGCGCCGTTCTCAACGGTTAGAAAGTTTAGGCACCTTAGCCAGTGGCATTGCCCATGACTTTAATAACATTCTGACGCCCATTTTAGCGATCGCGCAGTTGTTGCATTTAAAATTTCCTAACCTTGATGAACGAACGCAGCAACTCTTGGATATTGTGGAAGACAGTGCAAGGCGGGGTGCGGATTTAGTCCGGCAGGTGCTTGCCTTTGCTCGAGGGGAAGAAGGGGTACGGGTGCCGCTGCAATTACGTCATCTGTTAACCGAGATTAGCCGAGTTATTCGCCAAACCTTTCCCAAAAACCTTGAACTTCAGATTGAACTTCTGGCAGATCACCTCTGGTTAGTTTCTGCGGACGTCACCCAAATCCACCAGGTTTTGATGAATCTCTGTGTCAATGCTCGGGATAGTATGCCCCAGGGCGGGAGACTGACCTTAGTGGTCGATAATGTTGAAATTGATGAAGCCTTTGTGCGATCTAACCTAGAGGCTCATCCGGGTGCCTATGTCATGATTCAGATAATCGATACGGGGGTGGGAATTCCCCCAGAGTTGCTAGAGCGTATTTTTGATCCGTTTTTTACGACCAAAGAAGTGGGCAAAGGCACCGGCTTAGGACTCTCGATCGTGTTGGGCATTGTTAAAAGTCACGGGGGCTTTATCCAAGTCCAAAGCCAAGTAGGGCAAGGATCACAATTTTCCGTCTATTTACCTGCGATTAAGGAAACCGTGACGCTTGGCAGTACGACCCCTCAGGAATGGGCAACCTTAGAAGGCAATGGAAAGCTAATTTTAGTTGTAGAAGACGAACCGCTGATTCGCCAAGTCACGAAAACCACATTGGAAGATTCCCATTACCGTACTTTAATTGCACAGGATGGAATGGAAGCGATCGCGCTCTATGAAAAACATCAACAGGAAATTCAGTTGGTCTTAATGGATATTATGATGCCAGTCATGGATGGGTTGACTGCAATTCGTATGCTGCATGCCATCAATCCCAATGTGAATGTGATTGCAATGAGTGGTTTGGTTCCGGACAGCCAAATTGCTGAATTAAATCAACTGGGTGTTAAGGCATTTTTATCCAAACCCTATACAGCTCAGGAATTGCTAAAGACTATACAAAAATGTATTGCAAGTTAATTGCTGAACTTTCCATATCCTCTAATGCTTTTATTTCTAGGATTTCTATCTGTAAAACTTCTATCTCCAAGACTTCTATCTGTAAAACTTCTATCTCCAAGACTTCTATCGGCAAAACTTCTATGCTCACAACTAAAGAACAACTGATAGCCGCGATCGAAAGCGGTCAATTCTACAAATACCTCTTCTTCTGGGGCCACCATCCTGCTGCCGATGGTAGCATTACCCAATCCTGCTTTAGCCAGTGGTGGGAGCAATCGCCGTTTGTCGTGGATGATGTTACCTACGCGACCGCTGAGCATTACATGATGGCCGAAAAAGCGCGCCTCTTTGGGGATGATGTAACTGCTGAATTGATTATTGCGGCAACCCATCCCAAGCAAGCAAAAGACCTGGGTCGTAACGCGAAAGGATTCAATGACGATCTCTGGAAACAGCACCGAAGTGCGATCGTCATACGCGGTAACTATCACAAATTCAGCCAGCATGATGCGTTAAAAACGTTCCTCTTGCAAACGGGCGATCGTATTCTGGTCGAAGCCAGTCCATTGGATGCGATTTGGGGTATTGGCCTCGATCGTCATTCCCCCGATGCCTCCCATCCTGGCAAGTGGCCGGGACTCAATCTGTTGGGGTTCGCGCTCATGCAAGTTCGGGAGCAACTTCGGGCATCCTAAGGCGTCGATCGCGGTTCACCCCAGATCTTGTTTCACCCCAGATCGCGATTCCCCCCACTGAGTAGACACGCTTCCCTAAGTGATTATGGCTTTTTTGCAACGCCCCTCTAAGCAACTAACCCTATGGTTTATCCCTTGGGGATCGATGCTATTTGCGGCCTTAATTCTCGCGCTGGGGCTGATGTTTGGGATATTGCTAGAAGGGCCATGGGTTACCTTGCACTGCACCCGTAACCTGAGCCAACCGACCCAGGGATCATGTGTATCCACCTATCACAGCTTTGAAGCCGATCGACAAAACCATTGGCTTCTAGCCCAAATTCAAGGGGCCAGTTTTACCCAGTCCGGTACCGTGAAAGGTGCACCGATTTACCAAATTTACTTAATTACGCAGTCAGATCCCCAAGCATTTTTGTCCTTAAGTTCAACGGATACCGCGTATTTAGAAAAGCAGGTCAACCAAATTCAGTCATTTTTGCACCATTCAACTCAGTCCAACCTGACGATACAGGACGATCAGCGACTCCAGTTCCGGATCGGGGGTCTTCTCTTTTTGGCCTTGGGGAGTGGCGTTGTGGCGATCTTTGGTCGGCTGGAACGGTTGCATCTCGATCGCCGGACAGGACGCCTGACGCTGAAAAAATATAGTGTGTTTGGGGTTCAAACCTTCGATCGGGCCCTCAATCAAATTCGCCATGTGCACGTACAGGAAATGGGCGTTACCTGGGGCAATCAAAAGCATTGGGTCATGATTACGTTGCAGGGGGGAGGATGTGTGCGCTTTTGCCCCTTGTACCCGATGTTCAGTTTTCGCTACTCCCGTCAGCGTTGGGCCAAAAAAATTCTGCAATTCATCGAGTCTGAGCCTCGATAGCCGAGTGTTGATTGCTCATGATGGCCTCTCACGGTAGTCGCCTCACTGAAAGCGATCGCTTACAATCAAGTGAAGCTCTGCAATGCCTGCTCAGCGGTCTACCCTGGTGCCCAATCATGGTTTCCAACACGGTTCCTAATGCGCTCAAGTGGACAACTCGTGACCTCACCATCATGCCCGATGACGGTGGCTGGGTACGCCATGAAATCATTGATGGAGAACTCTACGTGACCCGTGCTCCCCACATTCAGCATCAAGGTGCTAGCGGAAATTTTCACTTTGAGTTAGAAGCTTGGTCGCGTAAAACCCAATTGGGAAAACCCTATCAAGTTCCAGGGGTGATTTTTACTCCGACCGATGCTGTGATTCCAGATGTGGTATGGATCAGTCACGATCGCTTAGCCAACGGATTAGACGAGTCTGGACACCTCATCGTTGCCCCGGAATTGATCATCGAAATTCTCTCCCCCGGTGAACAAAATCAGCAGCGCGATCGGGAACTGAAACTGAAACTCTATTCCCGCCATGGAGTACAGGAATATTGGATTGCGGACTGGCAGCAGCAGGCGATCGCAGTTTACCGTCACCGTGAGGGAATGCTGCAACTGGAGACGACCCTGTTAGCGAACGATACGTTGACATCTCCCCTGTTGCCAGGATTTAGTACGAGTGTTGCTATGCTGTTCCAGTAAATGCGGCTAGACGTTGAAACTTAGGATTTGGGTAGCTTGTACTGGGCGACAATACGCTTGGCAAACTCGGGCACATGCTGGTCTAGCTTTTTAGGATAGTTCCGTTTGACAAATAGGTAATTGCGGGTGAAGTGAGAGTCGATCGAAAAGCGGGCATATTCCAAACCCTTCGGCCCCACTTTTTCAATCACGACGCCCATTAACTTGGCGACCCACATCGGCAATGTCATCGCTTGGTCATAGGCGGAAATGCCTTGCTGGACGGCAGCTTTACGATCGCCCTTGGAAATGACGGGTTTGGTTTCAATGTGGTTTTGCACCATATCCAGCATTTCCTGTCCCGTTTCATTTCTGACCACAATCCATTGCCACCCAAATTCCCCACCCATATACCCCACAACTAAATCAGCAAGGGCATTGGTATAGTCAAAGCAGCTTAAACAGGAGGGCGCAAAGACATCCTTTAACTCCTTCGTGTTCAGTCCAAAGAACGGCACCAATTCCGTGGAACCATCTTCGTATTTGAAATGGACATTGAAATCCTGCATGAATTCGTAATACACCACCGTTTGGGGCGATCGGCTGGTGGTTTCCAAAAATTTCTGCAACCCTGCCCGACTCACGTTATCGGTGCAAGGCGTTCCCAGAACGTACAATTTTTCCAGGCCAATCTTATCCTGAACGGCTCGCAATGCCTGAATTTGGCAGCCCACACCAATGACGAGTAAGCGTTTTAATCCCGATTGCTCTACCAAATCCAGAATGTTTAAATTGGGCGATAGGGTTGGTTTATTCACCCGTGCCGCTAGAATTTCCTCTGGTGTTTTGGCAATGATGGGGACGGGGGTAAACCGATCGTCCGGTGAACTCTGCACACAGACCACCCCTTCCACCTTGCCTTGGGTCAACATTTCGATCGCGATCGTGCTGACAATGCCCGTCCACTGCGCCCCAGGAATGGGTTCCGTTTTCCGCGCCTGCATCATGTCCTGATGCACCCCAAAGTACAACTCACGATCGGACTCGAGGTTGCGACTGCGCCCATGCACCAAGGCTTCCAAACGATCGAACTGCTGGTTCAAAAAGGCACAGGCATCCTTAACATAGTGAATGTATGAGGTATCGCATAGACCACACTCACTACATAAATCCTTGGCAGGACGGCGGCTATTGGGTTTGAGAGCCTTTGCTTTTTTGTGAGGTTGCGCCAGGGTCATGGGAAAACGGGGCTAGAAACAGCAGTGAAATTGACAATACATGTTTCACAATACCGTAAAACCCGTCCTCCCTGGCATTCCTACCGGCTTGTCTCCACTCAATGGGGCTACAATCAATCCGCGTCTACAAGCATCGCGTCTACAAGCATCGCGTCTACAACCAATCCGCCAAAAATTGCCGTTCCAGCACGCCCAGCCCCAGATCACTAGCGGAAAGGGCATGGACTTCGAACAAACCGACCATATCCGTAATTTTGGGTTGGCCTTTGCTGCTGCCTGTGACCCCCTTAGCAACCAATAGGCCGCAGTATCCTTTGGTTTTCTTGCACCGTTGATCCCACTTTTTGCGGGCTTGGATATGGACTGGATCGCTGTCACCAAACTCACCAAACAGGAACAGCGTCTCATCTTCAGTTTGTAGTAGTCCTAAGTCATACTGCTCCCCCATCATGGAATCGGCACCGGGGTTAAAGCCAATCCCTCGCAATCCGCCGGAGGTTTGCAGTTCCTGAATCAGGGCCTTGGCCTTGGGCTGGGAAGTTTGCACCAACACGACGGGTAACCCTTCCCCCGCTTCTGGAATGTCTGCCATTTGGTGATACTTCACCTGCGATCGCACCATTTTCAGCGTATCCCAGGGCATCACCCCCAGACTCAAAAAGGCATTTTCGGGGATTAAATCATCACGAATCATGGGTAGATCCGATTCATCCTCAGCCATCGCAAACAGTTCTTCTGCGAGATCCGGCAAGGTGGATACTTGGATCGACAGGGGGCTCTCGGGTACCCCTGGGACGGGAATGTCATAGCGACTGGAGACTTCTGGGAACTGCCCATCCGCAAATTTGGAGTGATGTTGCTCAAAAAAGCAATGCAGGGCCTCTAGCACAACGGCAAAGGCTTGGGCTTCTTCCTCATAGAGGGCCGATCGCAAGCCTTCCAGGGGATGGAGGCTGCCAAAGACGGGTTCGTAATCTTCCACCGGGGGCAAGACGCGCAGCATGGTTGGGGGTGAAAAATCCCGTCCGCCTTCCGCTTCGTAGGTGAGGAATAGGCAATCTTGACTGAGAAAGGCTTCCTCCATCCGTTCCATGGAGTCATCATCCAGAACCCGCTGCCGAAAGCGTTGCAGAGAATCCAACGATCGATAGAGCAAAATGCCAAACTCCATGCCCAGCATCCCCATGATGGAGGCATAGACGGTGCCCAAATCCCAATGGTTCAGTTCGATCGCGAGGATTTGGTGATCGCCCAGCAAGCTCCAAGGGGCATCGTTCCACAGCTGTTGGGCTTTGTTGACTAATTCCTCGGCAAATTGTGGCGGTAAGTTGGGGGGCTTGCCCACCATGGCTGTTTGGAAGCTTTGGAAGATTTCATCGATCAGCGGTAAGTCAGGCACATATTCCAAAGCAATGTCGAGTTCCTGCAAAATTCCCCGAAGATAGAATTGCATTTCCCGATCGCGCACCACAATTTTTTGAGGCCGTGCGGGTTGGGCGGGACTGTGGGGATATTCGATCGCCCGTAGTAGCGTGCGGACAACGGTTTCAGGCCCTGCTGTGGGGGCAACCATATCCATCGCCCGAACAATGCCTTGGGATCCATCCACCCAAAGCACACAATCTCCCTCGGCACGGCCACCACCCATCGAAGCGCTGTCCGAGGAGAGTAGACTCAATTCTGCTGTGCTCAGTGAACGACGATCGCCTTCCCAGACGCTTGGAATCTGCGGCAAATTGAGCAGCCGTCGTTGAGTGGCATGATTCAAAGCAGTCATAGAGTCCAAATCCAAGGAATATACAAGGGATCAAACAGTGGCGGGAACACAATCATCACAACAACACGATCCTTAACAGGTCTGTTGGCGGATGCCTCTTCACTCAACCATGCTTTTCTGAGATCGGGACTCAGAAAAGATAGACAGTAGCCTATATCTTACTTCTTGGCCCCTCGGCTGGTACATTTCATTCTAGGAATAGAAAGATTTCATAACAGATTGGAACAATGCCCTCGACCCAAATCACGCAATTTTCTGGGTATCATTCCATCTTTCGCTTGCCTCGATAGAGAATGCGAATCGACGATCGACTAAATCCCTAGGATAGAATGCTAGCAAGGCCCGAGTACTTGGCACTCGCAAGGAGACAATTCCAAGCCAGGAAGTTTAGTTTCCAGGTGCAAGCTCAAGCTGCGATCGGGCCAGTTAGAGACCGCTAAGGGAGCAAAATAGCCCATGACACAAGCGACACAATCCCAAAAGGGCATTCAGATGACTGAATCTGCCATCAATCAAGTCAAAATGCTGCGGGATCAACAGGGAAAAGACCTTTGCCTGCGGGTTGGTGTGCGGGGAGGCGGCTGTTCGGGCATGTCCTACACCATGGACTTTGAAGAGGTGGGTAATATCCGCCCCGAGGATGAGGTTTACGACTACGACGGCTTCAAAGTGGTTTGTGATCCCAAGAGCTTGCTCTATATCTACGGCCTTGTGCTGGATTACAGCAATGCCTTGATTGGCGGTGGGTTCCAGTTTACGAATCCAAATGCAAACCAGACCTGTGGGTGTGGCAAATCCTTCTCGGCTTAAGGCGATCGCTTCAGCGTGCGGCCTGCTCTGGCGAATCTTCGAGAGTTCGCTAGAGTTCGATCGCTTCCCAAAAGTCCATTGATCCCGGATCCCGTCCCAAGCTAATATCTACAGGTTGACTCTCAGATTGCATGGGGAACTGGATTGTGTGGGGAACCGTCGCGATTGTGGTCATTACTCCCAGAGGACTGAACTAGAAAGGGTTAGACGACGCTGAATTTATGACTCAAACCGTTGAAGAACTGTTCGATAGTGGCTTGGAACGATACAAAGCGGGTGAATCGGTAGAAACGCTGATTCCGGTGTTCCAAGAAGTCTGCGATCGCTCCAAAAAAGCGAGTGCTGCTTGGACTTGTCTGTCCTGGTTGTATCTCTTGGCAGATAAACCCGCCGCTGCCCTGACCACTGCCCAAAAGGCTGTGAAGCTCAATCCCCAGGATCCCCAAGCACGAATTAACTTGGCCCTAGCGATGCTGGACACGAAGAAGGCAGGTGTGCGGCCCCACGTGGAAATTGCCCAGCAAATCTGTATGGCGGTTTCAGAGTTGCAGGACGAGGTCATGAACAACATTGAGGATGGTCTGACCCGCAAGCCTAACTGGAAAAGTATGGAGCGCGTCAAGCAGTGGCTGACGGAATAGTCGTCCTTCAAACGGAATAGTCGTCCTTCAATCCGTTGCAGGATTGTGAATAGGACAGCGTTCGAGGAGAGCGATCGGGGGCGACGGGTAGAGTTGCCCTCTAATTTTTTTGAGAATTTGCTGGATTTATGTGAACAAACCGTGGTGGGTGTAGAGGGTGGCAAGGGCTGAATTTCGGGCCAAGGCGTCTGCCCGCCGCACGGCGGCCTCTGCGTCCAGCATACCAGCCCCATATTCATTGACGTTATAGGCCGTAAACTGCCGATAGGCCGTGGCCTGCAAAATATCTCGCACGGTTGCAGCGGTTAGCCCATTGTTCACGCTCCAAACCAGCGATGCCACACCCGCAGCGCTGGGGGTGGCAAAGGAGGTCCCCCACACGGTTTCTTGGCTACCGTTAATGTTAGTTGCCAGAATGCCGGAAGTCGCGACTAAGGTAAGTTCCGGCCCGTACTGCGAATACCAATGGCGATCGAGGCTTGTACCATTGCTGCCTCCTGCCGCCCCGATCGCCATCACATTGCCATAACTGCCTGCAAAAGTGGCTGGTTGCGAAACCTCACTGACGGGATGATAGGCGGAATTCCCCGAAGCAATTACAAATAGCACCGTATCGGCATACTGTTGCATTAACTGTGCTAACTCTGTATCAATATAATTTTCAGTGTATTCCCCGCTGATGTTAATTACGAGCTTCTTGCCTTGGGCTTGGGCGTATTGGATTTGTTCCAGGGCCGCTTGGGCAAAGCCCATGGCATTGCTGCCAAAGACGCGAGAAATGTAAATTGCGCTATTCCAGTTGATTCCAGCAATCCCAACCCCATCATTGGTATCCGCTGCCAAAATGGTCGCAACCTTAGTTCCATGGCCTTCCCAGTCTGCATCATAGTCATTGGAACTAGTTAGGGTTCGGCCTCCATTGAGATCATTATTGGTGGGATTGTTGTTGGTATCAATTGCTAATCCACTGTCCGCTACCCCTAATAAAATATCTGTTGAACCTGTCGTAAATCGCCAAGCGCCGGAAACATTCATCATTTGAAGGTTCCATTGTTGGCTAAAGGATGGATCATTGGGGGTGATTCCTAGGGAAATGCTACGATCGCTAAATTGTAGGGTTTCATAGCCTTGGAAGTAGACTTCAGAGCCCGTGGAATTCACGCGTATCCAGTCAAAGGTCGTCCCCCCAAAAATCGATCGGGTATTTGCGTGAAATGTCACATCGTTAGAACTAATATTCTGAAAACTCAAAGTATCTTTGCCGCCACGGCCTAGGAATACCGAACCCTTGGTCATTCCAGAAAAGCTGTGGGTATTGTTTTTAAAATCACCAAACACAACACTTTGGCTGTTAGCCGAACTAAAGGCAAGCAATTCTAGAAGGGATTCACTCGATCGGGTAAGACTGCCTGTGCTGTCGGTTCCTTCTGCATAGATCCAATAGTTCCCAGCGGCTAGGTTTATGCCATTCAGATTGAATAATCCCCCATTTGTGATGTTACCTAGCAAGATAGTGATTCCAGTCGCATTCGATCGGGCGTAGAGTTTCGTATTCGAAATGACTCCACTGCTATTCCAACTCACTTGTAAGGCTCCCTGCTGGAATACCACATTGGCAGACCCATCACCCGATGCATCGGTTACTGCAAAGTTGGTGAAGATAGAGGGCAGCGTAATATTGAGACTATCCCAATCCTGACCTTGGCCCTGGTTAGCATTATTCGTCTCGCGGGCTTCTGAGATGACATTGGTACTATCGATGATCATCCCAAGGTAGTAGGTTCCACTAGTGAGCCAAACGGGATGAGTCGCACTGGGCAAGGTCAGGATCTGGCTCAACAGCCCCGTGCCTGTGAGGCTGCTGAGACTGGAAATTTCCTGGGAGCCCAATAGGTAATCACTAGCGGTTATTGTCGCATCGGTGGAGAGATAGAAGGAGGTGCGGAACGCCCCCGATCGCATCCGCTGGAGATTGGCAATTTGGAAATTCACCTGCACACTATTGCCTGCAATTCCACTCGTCGGTACAACATCGAAAGTTTGACCCCGTAAATCGGGCAAGGCATCAAATTCCTTCCCTTCTCCGCTTAGGTCATAGTCACTATCGTTGAGATAGCCATTAATAAAATCCTGTTCCGTACCTAGATCATTCGTCCCGGAAGCTAAATTACGGGCAAAGTGATAGGTCACGTAGGATTGGCCACTGGCATCGACATCGTAGTAGCGATCGATGTAGACTTTGCCCCGTTCTTGGGCGATCGCATTAAGACTACTGCCCACGAGGACAGCGTTGGTAATTTGATAGCGGCCATTGGCTCCGGTTTCATTCAAGCCAGGATTTGGATCGACAAAATTGCCAACGGTATATTTCCCAGCATCTCCGTAAACCCATCCTGTATAGTAATCAGAACTGTTGCTAATTCCATTGTAAAAGTAGCTAAAACTATATTTGTAAATATTAGTTGTAGTGGTAAAAGTATTCGTTTGTGTGAATAAATTTGGATTGCTCAAACTGCTAATCCGAAGACGATAGATATTGCTAGTGGGTAGGTTGAAAGCAGGGACCCAACTGTAAATACCATCGCTTTCCGTCAAGAGACTAACCGTGGTGTAGACTTGATCTTGACCTAGGGAATTCCGATATAGGAGTTCAACTTTAACATTGTCACTCAGGTTGTCGTCCCAAGTCAGAGTGTAAGCATTTCCTAAAAATATATTAGTTAGTCCACCCAACTGAGCGTTTCTTAAATAAGGAAAGTCAGCCACATAGTAATCTTGACCAAATTTTTCTTCTGGCTTCATCGTGCTGGTGAGGTAACCACTCTCACTTCCCAGAAAATTGCTGCCACTGCCACTGAAGGGGGAGAGCGTTTGGTTGGTTTCCCGATCGTAATAGCTGGTGACAATGACTTTGCCTAAATCAGCAGCCGTTCCTTCAGTGATGGCGCTGGTAATGTAATACCGTCCGTTTGAAGCGATTTCGTTCGTTTGGGGTGTGAAATCGTAATAAGTATTGACTTGGTATTGATTGGAATAACCATATACATAGCCGCTATAGCTATCTGCGCTATTGTCAAACCCATTTGTGTAATAAATAAATGAGTATTGAGTAGCTGGCCGTTCCTGCGCCAATAGCACGAGGGTATAGGGGCTTGGCTTGTCGGTATAACTGACCTTGAGGTAGTAGTTACCCACCGTTAATCGTTGGGCCCAAGTGGAGAGGTCGTTACTAGCAACCCTCGATCGTCCGATCGTATTGCCAGCTTGATCTAAAATTTCCAGGCCAACCTGGGAATTGATCGATAGATTCACATCCGTAACTTGGTTCAGACTGAAGCGATAGAAATCGATCCTGTCTGCTGCATCTACCCGATCGCTGACTTGCCAGTGACCTTTTCCCGCTTCAGCATTAAAGCCTTGTAAGTTGCCTAGATCAAAAGCCGTACTCAGGGTATTTCCGGGTAGGTCAACGACGGTTGGATCGGCTCTGCGCTGGGTGACAGCGGCGATCTGCCATCCATTGTCCACCGTTGGCAGTAACGTTGAACCTGCGATCGCAGTTCCATTCATGAACCAAATCTGATTGATGCCTGCCGTCCTGTGTCGCCAGAGGAGATCGGACTTTCCATCAGTATTAAAATCACCAATTCCTGCAATTCCCCAATTACTATCGGCGACGGGCGCTAGATAAACACTATTCATCCACTTGGCATTATCCATCAACCAAACGGCATTGGTTCCACTCACAGAATGTCGCCACAATAAATCCGTTCGACCATCAGTATTAAAATCGCCACCACCTGCAATTTGCCAGTTGAGATCGGCAACAGTGATTAAGTTTGCGCCTCCGATTGGTGTGGTTCCGTTCATGTACCAAACGGCATTGACACCCACATGCTTGTGTCGCCAAATAATGTCGGTTTCCCCATCGTTATTCAGATCGCAGAGAGTCGCAATTTGCCAGCCTGAATCGACGGTGGGCAACATCACATCAGTTTTCCCGTTAGCGCTCATCTGCCAAATGAGGGTCATTCCAGACACCTGATTTCGCCAGAGATAATCCAATAGTCCATCGCGATTGAAATCACTTGATCCCACTAGTTGCCAGTTTGGATCTGCGATCGTCATTAAGGCAGTTCCCCCAACGACAGTGTTGCCTGCCATCTGCCATCCGACATTGGCTCCTACGGTTTGGTGTCGCCAGAGAATTTCAGTTTGAGGATTGCTATTGCTCCACAAATTCAGCGTATAGTTACTTTCCGTATTGTCAGAGGCATTGGGGGTGACTTGTAAGTAGTAAGTACCAGGTTCTAAGGTAACGGTTAAGAGTTCTGCAGCCGTCTGACTATTACGACTCGATCGCAAAACAGTCCCGTCACTCTGGAGCAGGTCAAGATTGACATCTGCGGTGATGCTATTAATCGAAGCACTAATGCTAGTTCTAATGCTCAGTTGAAATTGGTAGTAATCAAATAAATCACTACTATCTACACGATCGCTAAGACTTTGACGATGGCTACCGCTGTTGACTGGGAGCACTCGCGCTGTGCTTAACGTATTGCCTGCGTTATCTGTCAACATATCTCAACTGAGGCTAGAAAGGGCTACCTTAACTCTGAGCGAAATCAAGAGTCAGTTTCCGCAGTGCTTTTACTGAAACTCCCCAGGTGACGGTTCATGAAAACCAGGAATACTCATAGTAAAATAGGAGGAAAAATCACCACTTTTTCACGATTTTATGTTCCTGCTGTGAACTCAAGTTGTAAATTCCAGGATGAAAATTCTCCGACACGGCCTCATCGCAAACCGATCAAACCTACGCTATGAAAGATCAACTGATTAGAAGCCTCAACTTTATCTTGATGTTAGATTTGTTTTTCGTGCTTTTCTGTTTCTTCTGGTTTGTCGTTGCCTTGATTGGTCGCAATAACCAAATCAACCTTGGCTTTGATCTCTGGTATTCCCTCTGGGAGCCAGTCATGCAACCTGCGCTGGGTTTACTGATGGCTGGGGCGATTCTGATCGGGGTGGTGAATTGGATTACCCACAAGCTGAAGCCAGACGCTTAGCCCACTTGACCGATCGTACCCCTAGGGGAAACGCACGATCGGTCAAAATCACGCAAACAAGGACGCCGACCTATTCCACTGACCTACTTCATAGATCTACCCCGCTGCTAACACCTGCTCCAGGGCGGGTTTCACTGTGGGATAGGTATATTGAAATCCACTGGCTAAGGTCTGCTTCGGCAAAACCTGCTGTCCTTCTAGAACAACCTTGGCCCCCTCTCCCA
Organism: Alkalinema sp. FACHB-956; assembly: GCF_014697025.1. NCBI lineage: Bacteria > Bacillati > Cyanobacteriota > Cyanophyceae > Leptolyngbyales > Leptolyngbyaceae > Alkalinema > Alkalinema sp. FACHB-956. The sequence continues at coordinate 802,329 of NZ_JACJRC010000001.1, forward strand.
ACATGGCTTCCAAGGCAAAACTGGGGACTGGTAACCAGGAGGGGCGCTGGAGTACCTGCCCTAGGGTCTGACAGAGGTCTTCCATGCGTACAGGATTGGGGGCCGTTGCATTGTAAATGCCCTGCATTTCTGGCTGGGTTAATGCCTGCATGATGAGAGCTACCACATCATCCCGATGAATCCAGGAAAACCACTGCCGCCCCGACCCGATCGGTCCGCCTGCAAACATACGAAAGGGGGGCAGCATTTTGCCGAGAGCCCCACCCATGCCCAAGACGATACCGAGCCGTAAGATCACCAGCCGAGTGCCGCTCGCCGTCACCCCCTGCGCTGCTGCCTCCCACTTCTGGCAAATCTCTGCTAGAAAATCGTTACCCGCCGGACTGGTTTCATCAAAGCTGGCAGTTTCGCTCGTGCCATAGAACCCGATCGCCGAGGCATTTACCAACACCGATGGCTTAGAGGTTGCTTGGTGAATGGCGTCTACTAAATGCTGCGTCGTGAGGATACGGCTGTCTAACAGCAATTGCTTATGCTCCGGAGTCCAGCGATGTTCCGCGATCGGTTCTCCAGCCAAATTCACGATCCCATCGCAGCCAGAAATGACAGCTTGCCAGTCTCCGGCTTCCCTGGGGTTATAGGCCACCACGGTCACCCTGGTAAAAACCGAGTTAGGAAATCGTTGTTTGGCTTGCTCTGCATTGCGGGTTAAAACAATCACCTCATGGCCTTCCATGTGCAATTGTTCGACTAATCGACTGCCGACAAACCCCGTGGCACCCGTTACAGCTACTTTCATGGTGGTGTTGCTCAATCATCTCCACCGTTCATCTTACGGGATGAATTCCTGCGAACCGATCCAGTCTGTCTAGTATTGTGAAAAAGGATTGTGGAACAGATCATCCACCCAACTGGGAGCAAGGAGGTCAGAAACGCGGTGATTCAGTGGTTCGCATCAATTGAAACCCTGGGGGAAAAAGTCGCGATCGCAGCACTTTGGCTGGGTTTGGTGGGCATAGCTGCCACATTGGTGAAACAATTCACCCGTGCTGATAGTGAAATCGTGCGCAAGGTGGTTCACATTGGCACGGGCAACATTATTCTGCTGGCTTGGTGGATGGCGCTGCCCACCTGGGTGATTTTAGCGGCGGCGGTTCTGTTCGGCGCGATCGCCCTAGCCTCTTTTTTCTATCCGTTATTGCCTAGCATTGATAGCGTGGGGCGAAAAAGTTTGGGCACATTCTTCTATGCCACCAGTATTGGCCTCTTGGCCGCTTGGTTTTGGCCACAAAATTTGCCCGAGTTCGCTGTCCTCGGCATTCTCATCATGACCTGGGGCGATGGACTCGCAGGGTTAATCGGTCGCCAATTCGGCACCCACCCCTACAAACTTTGGGGAATGAAAAAAAGTTGGGAAGGATCCCTCACCATGGCGCTGATGAGTGCCGTTACGACCCTGCTCGTACTGGCTGCGGTGGGAACGCCCCTCAGTCCATTGCTCATTTCTGCTGTTTTAGTCGCGATCGTGGCCACAGGGTTAGAAGCCTTTTCCAAGCTGGGGCTGGATAATGTCACGGTTCCGATCGGCAGTGCTACCGTCGCCTATGCCATCAGTCTGATTTTGGGGTAATTGCTGAGCTAATGCTGGACTCCTTGCTGGGCGGTTTGCTGGACTAGCTTTGCTGGACTAATTTTGTTGGACTAATTTTGTTGGATTTCCTTTGCCTGTCCCACGCGCAGCCTCGGAAATGATACCCTGAAGGCATTCCGGCGGAAGTCTGACGGAGTACCTGCTCCAATGGCCAACTCAGGGGCAAATTGAGGGGCTGGCTGGTTAGGCAGTCCAAGAATGAACGGTTCTTCAAGAAACTTTTCCACTGCGTCATGAGTCCACAACCTATCGACCCTGGGCATTCGAATGTGTATCCTGTGCCGCCTATGAACTCCACCGTCATTCCCATCACCGCTGCCCCCTCCTTTGCAGAACTGTCTCTGCCCCAGCCCCCGGATCCAGAACAGCTTGACAATATTAAGGCCCAGTTGGATCTCGTGCTCTTGGCCCTCGAAGCGATCGCTGGGATTGGCTCCGAAGCCATGCTGCAATCGGCGACCCAACTCGGCCTGGAATCTGTAGTGGCCGATCGGGTGGCTCTGTGGCGGCTGCGACAGGCCAGTCCCCTGCGCAAAGGCCAAGGTGGGCGCAAAAAGCTGGATGTCGAAGAAGCCCGTGCATTGGTTTTAATCAGTTGCCATCTCGCCAAACAACACCAAGAACTCATCCGCCGCGCCGTTGCTCTGTTAGAACAGTTGACTGAGCAAAATAAGCCCCCCCATCAGGCTTCTTTATTAGGCGACTACTTAGACACGTTCCAAAATACTTACCAGGAACGGATGGATGAGGGGGATGACGCCTCCCCAGAGATTCTGACGCACCTCGCCCTCAAGCTCCTGATTGATTTAATGTTTTACGGTGGCAACCAAGGGGCTCGCCGTCTGTGGTCGGCCTTGCTCGATCGCTCCCTGGTCCATCGTTCGACCCACCGTCCGACTTCAGCTTCCTAACCATGATGACCCAAGCCCCCCCTAACAGCACTGTTCTGCGCAAGTACACGCCGCCCACCTGTACGCTGGAAATTGCCGCGAAGACCTCGCCCCTGTCCCGGTGGATTGGCAATACCGCGTTGAAAAATGTGCGGTTTCAGTTGAGCTTCGATGATCCCCGCGTCAGTGAAGATCAGTGGGTCATTCTGCGGGGCGATCGGGTTCATCTGGAAGCCTTGGCCGATGTCGTAGCGACCTATGTACAGAATTTTCTGAACCAGTCCAGTGAGTTACTGCCCCAGGCGATCGGTTCCGGCGCAGGTCTGGTTGCCACGATCGAACCCCTCACTACGACCCTGGCTGCACCGACGAATTCCTACGGCATTGCCCTACAGCCTAAAGGACTCCTAGCCCATACGCTCAGCCTCGGGGTTTTGGCCAATGACCAATCTGGCCCGGAAATTCATCTCACCTCTACCCAATTGGCCGACTTAGCTACGGCCTTAGATGAATATGCCGCTGATGTTACCGCGCTGCCCACCCTCAATCAACCGGCTTGGGTGCAGTCTCCAGCGGCTTGGGGCCGAGTGGCTGCGGTTGCGCTCGTCACCGTGGGGCTGTCGGCCTCGCTGCTCAACGGGTTGAATCGATCGAACAATAATCCCCAGACCGCCAGCCAACCTGCTAGCAGTAGCGATCAGCGCCTCGCGCTGCAACCCCCACCCGCGTCTTCGCCTCTACTGTCTCCTCCAGGTGCTTTACCCCCTAATACAACCCTTAACCCCGGCTCCCCCCCTCCGCCAGTCATCACCTCCACCGCTCCCCCCACGGGTGCAACGGGAACCCCTCCAGGGAACTCTCCTAGTAACGTAGGAAATGGCAATAACCCGGCACCGGGACAGGTTATCGTCAGCCAAAATCCACCGGCCTCTGCGAATGCCAGATTAGAGAATGTGCCTAATGCAGGTCAGGCCGCAAAACAGCCACCCCAGGTGAAAGAAGCGCCAGTCCCGTCGCTTGTGGATCAAATTGGTTCTAATAACGCCACGGCTAGTGGTGACGAGGCTGCTGCGACCAGTCAACCGTCTGTGTCTGCGGCGCGCAAGTCGGCTCCATCGGCTCCGGTGTTGGACACTTCCCAAGCGGAGGCTGTGGAAAAATATGTACAAAATCGCTGGAAGCCCCCCGAAGGATTATCCGAAGGCTTGGAATACGTTCTTGAGATCTATCCGTCGGGAGAACTGAAATCGGTGACCCCACGCAATGAAGCGGCTACAACCTATCGCGATCGCACAGGGTTGGTTGAAGGAGAACCGATTACCCCTGCATCGGCTGATGGGAAGAACAGTACTATTTTTCTGCGATTGGAGCCCAACGGCAAAGTTAGCGCGATCAAACAACAACCCTAATCCTAACAATTCTGATCCAGTCATCAGGATTTGCGGAACAAGCAACCTTTGCGGAACAAGCAACCATGGTGGACTTTGCTGCCAGCCAATGTTTTACGGTGCAAGGGACGATCGTGCCAGGTTATCAAGTGGCGTCTGGACGTTCTCCTACCAGTCCCTATCCCGCTGGAACCCTCCAGTTACAACTGCCGTTTTTTCAAGCACGGGGGTTGGACTTATCCAATTGCTTTCTGGGGACGTTAAATGTGTCGATCGCGCCCCATACCTTTGAAATTCTGCAACCTATTTATACGTTTCCCAATGTGCAATGGGTTGAAGGTTTTGCCAGCGAAACCTTCTCCTTCTGCCATTGTGGGATTATGGCTGGAGACATGACTTATCTTGGCTGGGTTTACTATCCCCATCCCGAAACGAAGCTCGATCACTTTCAGGATGCTTCTATTTTGGAGGTTGTGGCTCCATTGATCCCCGATTTGAGCTATGGCGATCGGGTGCAGCTCAGTCTTGATCCCCAAGCAATTGCGCTTAGGTGTCCCAAGCTAGCTGACGATGGTTGACTGAACGGTTGACTGAATGGAATCGCAGCGGACTCTAATGAAAGTTGACTTGAAAATTAGCTGACTTGAACTTGAATATGCTGGGTTGACTGCGTATTGGTTGACTGCGTATTGGCTGATGGTGCAGTGAATGACGGTGTATTGGATGATGATGCAGTTAACTACTGCGCGCCTAACCCAGGATTACGGTTTTGATCCAGGCTGCTTTGCTTGATAGCAACTTGTCTAACCGCCTGTTTTGTGCCAGTAGTTGGTTTGCCTTTTGGGGCGGTGTTGGTTGGATTCTTTTCTACAGAGCTTTTGGGAGCCGCCGCAGAATCCGATCGGGTTAAGGGTGTGATGGAAACATCGATCGCGTAGGATCCCGAACCTGTAATTTGCAGCTCGTATTCATCATCTAGGGGTAACTGGCCTGTCCAACTCCGCGTTTGCTGGGAGGCTCCATCGATCGGCTCTTGGTTCGACTTCAGCAAATTCATCACCACGCCAGATCCATCCAAAATGACACTCATGATCTGTCCCTTGGCCGCTCTTAGGCGGTAGGTTTGGGTCGGCTTATCCTGGAGGGTGCCTTGAACCAACGCCGAAATCTCACCCGGTTTAAACAAAATGGTTTGGGTTCCATTGGCATTCAGCGCCAGATCGGCAGAAACGGTGGAAGCAACGGCATTATCGGATTGGAGGGTATGGGTGGTTCCGCTGGGGATCGGTAGCCGAAAAATCCAAGTGCCGACGCCCAAAACTACTACCAGACTGGCCAAAATCGCCGACATTGAAGAAATTTGCGGCATCGCTAGCGGCACTTGCACCGTTGGGCGGCGTGATTTCGGGGTTGCTTGTGCGGCTGGCGCGGTTCTTGGGTTCGTGGATGTTGCTGGGGAGGTAGGGTGAGGATTCATGGCTGTAGGCGGAACCACCATTTGAGTCATGGGGAGTCCCGCTAACATCGGCTGTAGCGCCACCCAAACTTCCTGCGCCGATTGATAGCGATCGCCGGGATGCAAGGACAACATTTTGAGCAAAACCTGGGCCAAGCGATCGCTGATTTGCGTGTAGGGCTGCCAACACCAGGTCAAGCTATGGCTATCTAACAAATCTTGGGGTTCCCGACCCGTTAACAAAACTAAACAAGTGGCAGCTAGAGCATAGAGATCACTGTGGGGATGCACGCTACCCGTTTGGAGTTGTTCTGGGGGTGCGTAGCCAATTTTACCAACCCGCGTCATAGAAGAAACAAGGGCCAAACCACTGGTGGCCTCCTTGACTGCACCAAAGTCAATCAGTACGGGTGTTCCTTGCAAAGAGGCAGGATCGGTAGTGGATGACTGAGGTTGAAGAATAATATTGTCAGGAGAAATATCGCGGTGAATAATCCGACGATCGTGGAGATAGCTTAAAACTGGTAAGAGTTTGCCCAGCATCAGCAAGACTTCTGACTCTGATAAAGCGCTCCCTTGGGCCTTCCGTTGATTTAACCAAGTTCGGTAGGTTTTGCCCTCTACAAGGCTTTGGACGAGCCACAGGCGATCGTCACTTTCAAACGCTGCCTGAAATTGAGGAATTTGGGGGTGCTGGATTTGATGGAGCGTGCTGGCTTCGCGCTGAAACAGGGTCCTAGCCTTTTTCAGTAGTGCCTCATCGGCATAGGGCACAATAAATTCCTTCAAAACGCACCCTTCTCCAAACCGTTCTTGATCCAGAGCAAGATAGGTTCGACCAAATCCGCCCTGACCTAAGACTTGTTGGATGAGATAGCGTTGCCTAATGAGCGTACCAATGGGAATAAAATCAGCCATGATCAAGCACCGGGGATTCAACAGTTGGATCAGGGCGATGTTTCCGTAGTAGATGCAATCCCTGATGTATCATTAGTAACCCACCTACCCGGCGACCTTCTACGGGGTTTCACCCCCCACGGCAATCACTCCTAATGGTTGGCATCTCGGATGACACCATAGATTTTTTCTAAACTCGTCCGTGGTCTTACCTGCTGGTGTCAATGGTGAGTCTCCGGAGTCACTGGGTTAGATCCTGGTATCCACTGGTGCTAAGGGGATGCAACACAGACGGTTTAAATTCCCCATGGCCTGTCTCGTGGATGGTGCGTAGAGCTCTATTGTGTAGAGATGTGTAGAAATCTGTGGTGCGAAGATTGTCTTAAGAGGGTCTAGGTAATGGCTGGATCGATTGGCAAACTGGGCGAAAAACAAAGCAGTCGGCTGGGTTTAATGTAAGGGGGATGACATCTATAGAGTTTTATCAATCACGTTTGATGAAGCCTGTCCCTTGACGGCCTAGGTAAGTTAAGCGACACTGACAGTTAGTCGAGGCGTTACTCAACAGAATTGATACGTTAGGTAACGTTTGCCGATGATTTGATGCAATCGCTCAAGATTGGTAAATTAAAGGTCTTATATGAACCTAACCAATCCCAAGTTGCATCAGTTCGGTTAGATCCCTTGCAAAATCTGGTGAGCGAGCAGGATGGAAACGCTGGAATTTATCATCTATCCAGATGGTCGAGTTCAAGAGAAAGTGACAGGCATTTTGGGGGCTTCCTGCGCAGAGGTAACAGCTGCGATCGAAGAGCAACTAGGTGTTGTGCTTCGACAGGAAACTACGGCTGAATTTTTTGCCCAGCCTGTTCAGAATAGTCAAACAGCAACCACCCAAGCCACGTTCAGCGATTGGTAAGCTGACCATCTTTAGGATTGGCCGGTGATTGGTCAATGCTTTCAAGATTTGGTCATCGGTTTCTGTCTATGCAACCATTGTTTTAATTTAACCGTAAACTGCCATGTCTCACTTTAGCCAAATCAAGACTCAAATCCGTAACCTAGATTCTCTTAAATCTGCATTGAGCGACCTTGGAATGGACTGGAAAGCAGGCCCTTCGGAAGTGCGGGGTTACCAAGGATCAACCCACAATGCGGAAGTAGTGATCGAGCAGCAGAATGGTTATGACATCGGATTTGCTTGGAATGGCCAAGAGTACTCGCTGGTGACGGATCTGCAATTTTGGCAGCAGAACGGTTCTGTAGATCGCTTTATTAAGCAAGTGACTCAGCGCTATGCGTATCACACCATTGTGAATGAGAGCAGCCGCAAAGGGTTTCAAGTTGCTGAACAGCAGCGCAACGAAGATGGTTCCATTCGCTTGGTGCTTCAGCGTTGGGGCGCTTGAACTTGGGGGTGCTCAAACTGATGCTTAAACTATAGCGTCGGATCTTCATCCTACGGAGTCACACCATGACCGATTCCCCTCAACCGCTCTCGGGTACTGAAACGAGCTTTCCCGAAACTGGCGTTGTTCCGGAAGACCTGCGTTCGGGTCTAGAACCGGAACTAGGTGGTGGTTTACGCGAAAGCGATGGCTGCTCTGGCCTAGAGCCTGAGTTGGGGGGGGTGTTTCGACAGAAAGGGGTGTATGTGGATGAAACCACCTGCATTGGCTGTCGATATTGCGCCCATGTGGCCCGTAATACGTTTTATATTGAGCCTGACTATGGGCGTTCAAGGGTGATTCGTCAGGATGGTGATTCTGAGGATCTGATTCAAGAGGCGATTGATACTTGCCCGGTGGACTGCATCCATTGGGTGAACTATACGGAACTTCAGCAACTTGAAGAAGAGCGAAAATATCAGGTCTTACAACCTGTAGGGTTTCCAATGGATCGGGCTACGATGACCGCGCAACAACGTCGCCGGAAGCCGCCCCGCAAGCGTAGGCCGTCCTGACGATATAAGCTGGCAAAATTTAATCCCTAGGCAGGTATAAGAGATGTACTTGGCTAGGGATTGAATTAAGAAAAGAGCTGTCCTCTACTGGTTAATATTCAATCGATGAATCTTCAACCGTGCTAGAAGAAGGTTCTTCTAGCGGGACTGTGCTAGGCTCTTGCTCGTCTTGATGGGTTGCAGAGGCAACGACGCAAGGTAAATGAGCTCCCTTCAGCCCGCGCCGCAAGCGTTCTGGAGATTGTTCAAACAACACAAAGAGGGGGTAAATTTTTTCTGCCCCATCATTCAAAATGTGTTGGTATTTCAGAGGCATTAACCATTCGTACTCTTTACTCAGTAGGACTTGGGTCTGCCGCCACCGTCCTAGGAGTTCAGAGAAATCTTCCTCTGGACGATGAATGAAGATAAAAATTTCGCGTCCCGTTTTCACTTTCCATTCCGGGTCACACATAAGTAACGCGATCTCGCAGGGGACGGGTGCTGCTTCCGCTTTCGTGATGTTGCCGTGTCCACTCGGGGATGGGTGGGTATGGCGAAGCTTCGCGATCGGCAGAGGAATGGTAATTAAACTATCCTCTGGCCGTCGCATACTGGGTATCAATTCCAGATAGGGACGATAAAGCCGCAAAAGCGCGATCGCCTCACGAGTTTGACTATAAGTAGCCAACAGTTCTTCGTAGTCTGCTTGCTGAATAGTCATCAATGCCAATCCTGATAAATTCTCACCCTCTGGACAATCCCAAGAACCGTTGGGTCTATCTAGCCCAGCGTTTCAAAGACTTTGAACATGGGGAGATACATTGCTAATAGAATTGAAGCCACCATGCCCCCAAGCAACAGGATCATGATGGGTTCCATGATACTGGTGAGAGCTTTTACAGCCTGTTCTACCTCATCCTCATAGAAATCCGCCACCTTCATTAACATGGCATCAATTTCCCCCGTTTCCTCGCCAATGCTGATCATCTGAATGGCCATTACGGGAAACACCTGCTCTTTTTGGAGAGCGATGCTGATCATGCCTCCAGTTTGAATTTCACGACGGGCTTCGTCTACTGCATTGGCAATGACTTGATTACCAGCCGTGTCGCGCACAATTTCTAAGCAAGTCAGAATGGGAACCCCCGATCGGGTCAATGCACCAAAGGTTCGACAAAACCGGGCAGTGGCCGTTTTTTGGATCAAATCCCCAAACAAAGGCATTTTGAGGAAAAAACGATCCATGGTTTCCCGTCCAACGCGGGTGCTGTAGTACTGCTTGTAAGCAAACCCGACCAGGGGGACTAAAACGACCAAAATCAGCACATTAGGACTTCTCAAAAATTGGCTAATGTTGAGCATCATTTGGGTAAAGGCGGGTAGCTCAGTGCCTAATTCTTGGAAGATGCCCGCGAAAATGGGAATCAGGAAAATGGTCATGCCTAAGAAAATCAAGGTTGCCAAGATACCCACCACAACAGGGTAGGCCATGGCAGACTTAATTTGGTTTTGCAACCGTGCCACATCTTCCAACAGTTTGGCTAGTCGGTTCAGAACTTCATCGAGAACCCCACCCACTTCTCCAGCTTGAATCATGCTGACGTAGAGCCCGTCAAAACAGTCTGGGTGCTTACGCATGGCATCGGACAAGCTAGTTCCCTGCTGAATTTCGGAACTGATGTCCATCAGAGCTGTTTTCATTTTTGGGTTTGTACACTGCTCTGCGAGGACGCCCAATCCCCGTACCAATGCCACTCCCGCATTCACCAAAGCTGCAAACTGACGCGAAAAGAGTGCTTTGTCCTTAACGGTGACCTTGGCCATGGATGTCTGAAGTTTCTTCAGATCCAAGGCGGATCCCAAACTTTCACTCTCTTTCAACTCTTGAACAAAGAGTCCTTGATCCCGGAGGGCAGAACGAGCATCTCCGAGGGATTGAGCAACGATTTTCTCTTTTTTCGCGTTTCCTTTGGCATCACGAACGCGGGCAACGTAGGTAGGCATGGCTCAAAAATCAGACCCAAGGTAGTGTGGTTAAGACAATGGACGGTGAAGCCCCAAAGTTAGGGGGTAGCCGCTTTAGAGTGAGCTCCTAAAACTTGCATCAATCATAGTCGAGTTTTTGAGAGGTGCAACTGTCCTAGAGAGGCTAGGGAAGCGGAGAGATCTGCGCTCTTAACGACTCAACCGATCTCTCCTGCTTACCCAAGCTAGGGTCTAGTGTGCAGATCCAGCAGTTGCGCCAGCGGGAGCTCCACCAATCAAGCGATTCAACTCATCGGGTCGAGAGGTTTTGGACATGGCGGCTTCGTAGGTAATGGCTCCCTGCTTGTAGTAGTCGGCCAAAACCTTCTCCAGCGTTTGCATCCCCAATTTCCCACCGGTTTGAATTGCGGAATAAATCTGAGCGGTTTTACCTTCCCGGATCAAGTTAGAAATAGCCGGGGTCACAATCATGATTTCCTGCGCCATGACCCGACCGTATTCACCGGGTTTAGGACTCTTTTTGGAAACCAGGGTTTGGCTGAACACGGCCACCAAGGAGTTAGAGAGCTGAACACGAACCTGCGTTTGGCGATCGGCGGGGAATACGTCAATCATCCGATCGACGGTTTGGGCGGCGGAACTTGTGTGCAAAGTCCCAAAAACCAAGTGCCCGGTTTCCGCTGCACTAATCGCCAAGGAAATGGTTTCTAAGTCCCGCATTTCCCCCACCAGAATGATGTCCGGATCTTCCCGTAGGGCTGCCTTGAGCGCGTTAGCAAAACTCTTGGTATCTTCTCCGAGCTGCCGTTGGTGCACGAGGCTCTTGATGGGTTCGTACACAAATTCGATCGGATCTTCAACGGTCAAAATATGTTCCGCCCGGGTGCGATTGATCAGGTCAATCATGGCGGCTAGTGTGGTGGTTTTCCCCGATCCCGTTGGCCCTGTCACTAGGATTAAGCCCCGAGGCTTTTCTGCCATTTCCCGCACAACGTCGGGTAACCCCAGTTTTTCAAAGTTGGGAATTTTGGAACTCAAGGCCCGGAGACAAGCTGCATAGGTGCCCCGATCCTTGTAGACGTTGACCCGAAACCGCGCCAATCCCCGCACCCCGTAGGAGCAGTCTAGTTCCCAGTTTTGTTCTAAATTTTTCCGCTGAGTGTTGTTCAGCATGCTAAAGATGAGCCGTTGGCATTCTTCAGAGCTGAGGACTTGATCGCTAATTGGCTGAAGCTTCCCACTGATGCGGAAATAAGGAGGCAACCCCGCTGTGAGGTGCATATCTGAGCCCCCCATTTCAATCAGTTGCTCCATCAAGTCTTCAATCATGAGTTCCATATCGCTTTCTCCTGATACAAACGGCGCTTAATCTCTAAGTTGATAGGTGGAAATTGCGTGGATGGGTATGATCCAGATTGCTGGAACCCTCCTGCAAAGCATGGCTTTAGGAATCTTGGAAACGCGGTGTTAAACAGTAGGGGCAATCCAGCCACTCCTGCTTGAGTTCCGCTGCACAAGTTCGACAGGACAGCACACTTTTCCGTTTGGCGCGAAGTTCTGCTTCTAGCCCCGTATCTGTGAACGTTACCCGCTCAACTTCGTCGAGCGTGGTCGACCCTTGGCGTACGAGATTGAGGCTGTAGGCTAAAAGGGTCTGCATGCCCTCCTCTACCGCAACTTCCTTGATCTGTTCGGTGGGGGCTCCTTCGTTGATCAGGATTTGCAGGCGCTCAGTCACCCGCATAACTTCATAGACCCCACAGCGTCCTTTGTAGCCCACACCGCCGCATTTTGGACAGAGGTTTCCTGACGCTTTGGCCTCCTGGATTTCCTGGGGGGTCAAGGTATTTGCCTTATACAAAGTCATGTGGGTGTCCTGGGAACTGGTAAACCCAAATCGGGCCAGTTCTTCCTGGGAGGGCGTATAGGGAATGCGACATTCATCGCAGACTCGGCGTACAAGCCGCTGGGCCACGACTCCAAGCAGTGCCCCGGAGACCATGAAGGGCTCAACCCCCATTTCATCCAGTCGCGCGATCGCTCCAGCAGCGTCGTTGGTATGCAAGGTGGTTAAAACCAAGTGTCCCGTCAGTGCGGCCTCGATCGCAGTCTTAGCCGTTTCCCGGTCCCGGGTTTCCCCCACCAGAATCACGTCGGGATCTTGCCGCAGGAAGGCCCGCAAAATCGCTGCGAAGTCCATGCCTTTTTCCCGGATGACTTGGACTTGGGTCAGCCCTGCCAAGGAATATTCGATCGGGTCTTCAGCGGTACTGATGTTGACACCGGGTTCGTTCCGTTCTGCCAAGGCTGAATAGAGGGTCGTAGTTTTACCGGATCCCGTAGGCCCGGTGACCAGAATCAATCCAAAAGGTCGCCGAACCATCTCTTGAACAATTTGGAGCGATTCTGGATCCTGAATTAACTTGTCGAGACCTAACTGCGTGGCTGAGTTATCCAGAATCCGGAGAACCACTTTTTCGCCATGCTTGCTGGGCAGCGTATTGACCCGGAAGTCAATTTTTCGTCCGTCATAAATACGACGGATCCGCCCGTCCTGGGGAGCCCGCCGTTCTGCAATATCTAGTTGCGAGATAATTTTGAACCGGGCGGTGACGGCAGGAATAATTTTCTTGGGAAGCGGTTCAAAGGCTTCTTGCAAGACCCCGTCCTTGCGGAACCGGACGCGCAGAAATTCTTCCTGCGGCTCAATATGAATATCCGAGACCCCCATTTGTAGGGCTTTGATCAGAATTTTATTAACCAGTGTGACGATCGGGGCTGCATCCGCTTCGGCAGCTGCATCGAGATCGACATCGGTAGAATCATCTTCCTGGAGCTCAGCATAATCTTCCAGTCCTTCGAGATCCGCCTTAACGTCAACCCGTGCCTGCTGTTCGGCCTGTTGCTCCCGGCGCACTCGTTCATCGAGATATTGCGAGATGAGGTGGTTGTAATCTTCAAAGGTGATGACCAGGCGCTGAAGACTGAGATTTTTGGCCCGAAGAATCCGATTGAGATCATCTTGCGCATCTAGATTATCCGGTTCCACCATGGCTACTAGGACATGGCTTTCCGATTGGGATAGGGGGACAAACTTATAGCGACGACAGAGGTCGATCGGAATTAATGTATCGATGAGTTGACCAATTTGATTCGTCGAAACCTGGTTGATTTCCGGATCGAGGGACTCTACTCCGTAAAGAATCTTAAGTTCAAATAGCTGCTGTTTCTTATATTGGCGAATGAGCTCTGGCGATAGCTGCTGCCCAGTGATTAACTCTAACGCTTCTGTTAAAGGTTTTCCAGAACGCCGACTTTCCACGAGGGCCTGCTGGAGTTGTTCCTGATTGGCATAACCTGCCTGAATTAGCTTATTGCCGAAGGGCGAAAAATGATTCTGGACAACAAGGGCGCGCCGCTGGGAAGGAGAGTTCGTCATAGCTCATAAAAACTGATCTCTTCTATAGATATTGCCCCAAATTTTTGAAATCATCCCTAATATCCATACTCGGGGTATAGATTTGTATCATGCTGAGGGTTCGATGGGGGCCAAAACCCTAGAAGGAAAGTTTTTCTCTATTCGGAAAATTGAGCAAAGTGAACTTAGCAAGCTATGCTAGTGGGTTGTTAGCAATAGCAGATTGCACGGATAGCAGCCACACTCAACCTGCTAGCTGTGGCAGTACTGAGTGACAGTGTTGACTTCAAGGCAATCTGTTCAATTGTTTGGGAATGCGCAGAAGGTTTTACAGGGGATGATAGACATGATGGGTGAAGAAAACCAGCCAATTGGGGATGCACAGGCCACCCCTGGCAGTGCTACATCAGAGTCTGCTGACGCCACATCCACGGACGCAGCACCGGCCACCCAAGAATCTGGTTCGGGTGGTGCAGAGCCCAACCTTGAGGCAGACAGCTCCCTTCCAGATTCCATTGCGATGGAAGAGGATGACACGGACTATGAAGCCGAATTTATGAAGTTGCGTGCCACCTATGCGGCCAAGGAGCGGGAATGTGAAGCCTTGAAAGTTCAGGCCGATGATGCCCAAAATCAGTACCTCCGGTTGGCGGCAGACTTCGAAAACTTTCGGCGGCGGACCCAAGAAGAGCGGGAAAAGTTAGACGTTCAGGTCAAGATTGCGACCTTGGGTGAGTTGTTGTCGGTGGTGGATAACTTTGAGCGGGCTAGGGCGCAAATCAAACCCCAAAGCGATGCCGAGATGAATATTCACAAAAGTTATCAAGGTGTCTACAAGGACATGGTTGATCGCCTCAAGAAAATTGGGGTTTCTCCCATGCGAGCTGAGGGGAAAGAATTTGATCCAAACCTGCATGAAGCGGTTTTGCGCGAACCGACCTCCGAATATGCAGAAGGTACTGTGATTGATGAGTTGGTGCGGGGGTATATGATCGGCGATCGGGTGCTGCGCCATGCCATGGTAAAAGTGGCTGCTCCGCCCGAAGAGGGCGGTGATGGGAGTGGTGCAGGGAACGCTACGGACTAGGGGGGATGCCTTGGCGGTGGCGGATGCTGTGGGGATCCTGGGAGTAGGCATTGGCAGCAGTGTTCTATAGCCCCAAACACATAGCCCCAAAACATAGCCCAAAATAGTGATTTAGGTGAGGTGTAAACCACGCTAACAGGACTGTAGGAGTTCAAGTGAACTTTGACTCCTAACTCAACTGGTTGAGCGAGGACACCTCACTTAACGTTTTTGAAGACTTTTCTCACTGGTTTTGTCAGGGCTCGCCAGCAATTTGGGGGCAGGACGGGGAAATTCTCTCGCTGTTTCGTGAGAACAGAGGCTAGATAATGGAGGTTCCATTGCGGGTTTGCTGGAAATCCCCCGTGCAATCCCTCTAAATTCGGACATAATTTCAGAAAAGCTTGATCGTGTTTATGAACTTTTGCGGAATATTGCTTTATAGATAGGGCAGATAAAGTGAGCCTTGCGCTCGTTTGACGGTTCACCTTGCGTACATTCACCGCTAGATATGGGAAAAGTTATTGGGATCGACCTGGGAACAACTAACAGTTGTGTCGCTGTTTTGGAGGGCGGACAACCTACCGTCATTGCAAATTCGGAAGGGGGCCGCACTACGCCCAGTATCGTCGGCTTTGGCAAAGCTGGGGATCGCTTAGTGGGTCAGCTAGCGAAACGTCAAGCGGTGACCAATGCTGAAAATACAATTTTTAGTATTAAGCGGTTTATTGGACGACGATGGGAAGATACCCAAGATGAGCGATCGCGGGTTCCCTATACCTGCGTTAAAGGTAAAGATAATACCGTCGATGTGCAAATCCGAGGACGGAACTATACCCCCCAGGAAATTTCTGCGATGGTTCTGCAAAAGCTGAAGCAAGATGCAGAAAATTATCTCGGTGAAGAAGTTACGCAGGTTGTCATTACAGTTCCAGCCTACTTCAGTGATGCGCAACGGCAGGCCACCAAAGATGCTGGCACGATCGCGGGCTTAGAAGTCCTCCGAATTATCAACGAGCCGACGGCGGCTGCCTTGGCCTATGGCTTGGACAAACAAGACCAAGACCAAATTGTTCTAGTCTTTGACTTGGGCGGCGGTACCTTTGATGTCTCGATTTTGCAGCTCGGGGATGGGGTGTTTGAAGTCAAAGCGACGTCGGGTAACAACCACCTAGGCGGTGATGACTTTGATGCAGCGATCGTCCGTTGGTTGATTGAGACCTTTCAACAGCAGGAGGGAATCGACCTCTCCACTGACAAGATGGCGCTGCAACGGCTGCGGGAAGCGGCTGAACGCGCCAAGATTGATCTGTCGGGGACGGTGACCAGTGTAATTAACCTCCCCTTCATTACAGCTGATGAAACGGGGCCGAAGCATATTGAGACGGAACTAACCCGGGCCAAATTTGAAGAGCTGGTTGCCGATTTGGTGAGATCCACGATCGACCCGATGGAGCAGGCCCTGAAGGATGCAGGTATGACGGTCGATGAAATCGATCGGATTCTTCTGGTGGGAGGGTCTACCCGGATTCCTGCGGTGCAAGAAGCGCTGAAGCAGTTTTGCAAGGGCAAGATGCCGGATAAGTCCGTCAACCCAGACGAGGCAGTGGCTTTGGGCGCGGCCATCCAAGCGGGGGTCTTAGGCGGCGAAGTCAAAGATCTGTTGCTCTTAGACGTTGCCCCTCTATCCATGGGAATTGAAACCTTGGGTGAGGTCTTTACCAAGATTATTGAACGGAACACCACGATCCCTTGTAGTAAATCCCAGGTCTTCTCGACGGCAACCGATGGCCAAACCTCCGTGGAAATCCATGTGCTCCAGGGGGAACGGGCCATGGCCAAGGATAACAAAACCCTCGGTAAGTTCCAATTGACCGGAATTCCGCCGGCTCCTCGGGGGGTTCCTCAGATTGAAGTTTCCTTTGAAATTGATGCCAACGGGATTCTCAAGGTGTCTGCCCTAGACAAAGGAACTGGACGCGCCCAAAGTATTGAAATTAGTAATACGGGTGGTCTGAGTGACAGTGAAATTGAACGGATGCGCCAGGAAGCGGAACTGTTCAATGACGAAGACGTTCGCCGCAAGGAAATTGCAGAACTGAAAAATCGCTCCGATAATCTGTTCTACAGCTATGAAACGACCCTACGAGATAATGGAGAGTTCATTGGCGATGGCCTAAAAACGGAAGCGGCTGAAAAAGTGGCCTTACTCCGGGCTGCGATTAATGATCCTGCGATCAGCTTAGAAGAGATGAGTGCGCGGTTGAATGGCTTGCAGCAAATATTGTTTGAAATTGGTGCTGCCGTCTATCAATCGGGAGCTAGCTCGAATGCCAATGTCAGTGAGGCCGCTCCTGTTGCTCCCCCTCCTTCCGTTGCTTCGTTCCAAGCCTCAAATGTTGTGGATCCTCTAGATGACTTGAGTGCTTTAGAGGACGAAACGGTTCGCGTGAATCATGCAAACCCCTTTGCTGAAGAATTCAATTTTGACAGTGATGCAACGATTACGGCGGACTATGAAGCGATCGACTAGCTCTATCCGGTAAAATCGTTGTCTATTGGCTTTTTAAGCTTGTGTTGCCAAGGTGCTGCCAAGGTGCCGCATACGGTCTTGATTTCCAGGCACTCATGTTTGGATCGGTTTTCCCCCCGCAAGCCAACTTCCAATTGGGTGCCTTTGTCCAATATCCTAGCTCTATGTCCCCAAAATTAGCGACGATCTATGGCGCGTGACTACTATGAGGTTTTGGGCGTCTCCCGCGATGCCGACAAAGAAGAAATTAAGCGGGCGTTTCGCCGCCTAGCTCGCAAATATCACCCCGATGTCAACAAAGAACCGGGGGCCGAGGAGACATTCAAAGAAATCAATCGGGCCTATGAAGTCCTGTCTGAACCTGAGGCGCGGGCTCGCTACGATCGCTTCGGTGAAGCCGGAGTTAGTGGGGCTGCGGGAGCGGGTGGCTTCCAAGACTTTGGTGATATGGGCGGTTTTGCCGATATCTTTGAAAGCTTTTTCAGTGGCTTTGGTGGGGCCCCTGGTGCGCAGCAGACTCGCCGACGGGGTGGCCCGGTTCGCGGTGATGATCTCCGCCTAGACCTGAAGATCGATTTCCGCGATGCGGTTTTTGGCAAGGAAAAGGAAATTTCCATTAGCCATTTGGAAACCTGTAATGCTTGTAGTGGGTCTGGGGCAAAGGCGGGTACCCGCCCCCGGACTTGTTCCACCTGTTCAGGGAGTGGTCAAGTGCGCCGCGCGACTCGGACGCCCTTCGGTAGCTTTACCCAAGTCTCGGTCTGCCCAACCTGTAATGGGTCGGGTCAGGTGATTGAAGAGAAATGTGAAGTCTGTGGGGGCAGCGGCCAGCACCAAAAGACGAAGAAGCTGAAAATTACGGTGCCTGCGGGGGTTGATAATGGTACCCGGTTGCGGGTCTCCGGTGAAGGGGATGCGGGAATGCGGGGTGGCCCCCCTGGGGATCTATATGTCTATCTCTTTGTGAATGATGATGCGGATTTCCAGCGAGATGGCATCAATATTCTGTCAGAGATTAAAATTAGTTACCTGCAAGCTATTCTAGGTTGCCGTTTGGATGTGAAGACGGTGGATGGAGATGAAGAAATTGGCATTGCGCCAGGGATTCAGCCAGGAACCGTATTAACGCTGGAAAATAAAGGGGTGCCTCGTCTGGGCAATCCGGTCAGTCGTGGCGATCACTTGATTACTGTACAGGTGGATATCCCGACTAAAGTGAGTGCGGAAGAACGGGAATTGCTGGAGAAATTGGCCAAGCTGCGGGGCGATCGCGTCGGGAAGGGTGGCGTTGAAGGTTTATTTGGGAAAATTTTTGGCACATGAGTAACCCAGTTCAACCGAATCTACAATTGGATTTGCGGGGCACCCCCTGCCCGATTAATTTTGTGCGAACTAAGCTAAAGCTGGAGCAAATGGCTCCCGGTGAACTCTTAGAAGTCTGGCTGGATCCCGGTGAACCGATCGAGCAGGTGCCGGATAGCCTGACGATGGAAGGTTACCAAGTAGAAGGCATTGATAACCTGTCGGACTATTTCTCTCTGCGGGTACGGCGTCCGCTGGAGTCGGAATGAGGGATCTCGTCTCAGAACTGGCTTCAGATGGCCCGCCGCTCTTGGGGACAGTGGTGGCCATTCAAGCCAACTACTCATTTGTTCGATTAGATGGGAATCGTGGAGATTTACTCTGTACTTGTCGCTCTCGATTGAAAAAGATTGGGCAGCGGGTGATGGTGGGCGACCGGGTCATGGTCGATCAGCCTGATTGGGAAGGTAAGCGGGGCGCGATTAATCAATTGTTGCCGCGTACCTCAGAACTCGATCGGCCTCCGGTGGCCAATGCCGATCAGATTCTTCTGGTGACGGCTCTAGCCCAGCCTGCTTTGGATATGACGCAACTTAGCCGCTTTCTGGTGAAGGCGGAATCCACTGGGCTAGCGGTGTGTTTGGCGCTGAGTAAGTGCGATTTGCTGCCGATCGAGGAGCAACAGGCTTGGGGCGATCGCATTCAGGCTTGGGGCTATAAGCCGGTGTTGCTGAGTGTGTATCAAGGCAAAGGATTAGATACGCTGGCCGATCGCCTCCGCAATTCTGTGACGGTGATTTCTGGCCCATCGGGGGTGGGGAAATCTAGCTTGATTAATGCCTTGATTCCGGAAGCGACGCTGCGGGTGTCTGCTGTGTCTGGCAAGCTGGAGCGGGGACGGCACACCACGCGCCATGTGGAATTATTTGACCTTCCTGGGGGCGGAACGTTAGCGGATACTCCTGGGTTTAATCAGCCGGATTTGACCTGTAGTCCAGAGCAGTTGGCCCACTATTTTCCAGAAATTCGATCGCGCTTGGCTGCTAACCATTGTCAATTCCATAATTGCCTCCATCGGGATGAACCGGGGTGCGCCGTGCGGGGTGATTGGGAGCGCTATGGGCTCTACCTAAATTTTTTGGAAGAGGCGATCGCGCAGCAGGTCGATCGTAACCAGCAATCAGATCCCGATGCAGCGCTGAAACAAAAAAGTAAACGCAAGGGCGAAGTGCAATTTGAACCTCGCCTTGCTGCTAAGTATCGCCAAGAATCCAGAAGAACTCAAAAACAATCAATGCAAGTGGTGAAAGGACGTTTGGACGATTTATTGATTGCTGAAGAGGATGAATTTTAGAACATAATGCTTCAATCACTGCATAGCTCCCGATCGTCATATACGTGATAGTGCTAGACGTAATAGTGGTTTAGCAGCAGTGATAGTAGTCTTAAGAATGTCTAACTAACCTCTTCAGTGAATGGCTAAGGAATTTCTAACATGAAGGCATAAGGAAACCTCCAGGAGACACCTAAGCAACGTCTAACAAGCAAAGTCTAATAAGTATACTGGGCAATGCTGAAGTATTCTCCATGGGCGCTGGAAATGGGCATGGGTAGACTCCACTGCACTCGTTTGAGAAACCCGATCGCCTGCAATTCGTTAATGGTCAGTTGAACGTCATCCCGATGCCCAAACAGGCAGATTTTTACTGATTTCGTCTGGCACGGTTCTGGAGCGATCGGTTCCGGCGGCTCTGGTTCTTCTAAAGGCAATGGTTCGGCGTCGATCGTGGGTGTTTCTAACGTTGTTTGTTTGGATCGAATGACTTGCGATCTCGTAGATTTAGATCGTGGTGCTTTCGATCGGGTCGATTTTGAGCGGATTATTTTAGACTGCATTGAAGTTTCTCCTATCGCGAAACATCAACCTGTACTGAAAAATGAACTAGTGACGGGTAAGCATCTCACAAAATTGCTGATCAGTCGTCAAGTCTTAAGGATTTATTTATATTTTCAAAACATGGGTGAACTGATAGACGGTTTAGCCATGGCCAGTGAAAAGCCTGCAAAGCCAATAATCACCCTGCTTGTAGGGTCAGCGGGACGATCGAGCGATCGAAGAACCTTCAATCGAATAATTTCTCGCTCAGAAATTGCTTAAAACTTCTTACTATAAATAAGTCAACTAATCCATGGCTAGTTCTGTTAACTATATTTAATGCTCAGAAATGCTCAGGAAATTTAACGCTCAGAAATTTAATATTAGGGACAGTTGCTGAGTACCTGTAAGGAATATTGGCAAGCTGGTATGCATTATGCATTATGCATTGAGGGTTATTTGAGTTGTATTAAGGGAACTGGCTAGATTTTCCCTGTATGTCTAGCTGTACCTGTATGTCTAGCTGTAGTTATGACAATGCTCCAGACATTTTTTAGGCTAGTTCTGAGTACAAATCTGACTGAGATTGAGTTCTTTGACATTGAACCTTTGATGTGAAATCAAGAATCACGTCAATTCTAAAGTTCATATTTATACTAAACTTTGCTAATCCCTATCTAGAACATTGTCGATCGAATCTAGAGGGTCACTTCTTACCTATTTACGACTGACATTTGTTGAGTCATAGATGCGAGGGATTTCTCATGGGTGAAATAGTAATGGCCTAATTTCTCACCGTTGAATGTTCTTTGCGTGATTCTCCAACCGGGTTCCATTTCAAACTTGCCAAAGCCGTTAGGCGTACCAATAATTCTGCCAATTAGTAACTCTGGCTGTTGTTTACGACTGGTTGATTTTCCAATGAGTAAACGTTCTCCGTTTCGATCGACCACTTGCAAACTATAACGCCAACCTAAATCCTGACCCCCCATGCGAATAGAATAGCCATTGCTATCTGTGGCACGACCACAAATCCCAGTGAAATCGAACTGAAGCAATAGAGGTTCGATCGTTTGTCCATCGGAATTGATCGCCCAGCATTGCTGACGATTGGTTAGCTGTTGTAGTACCAATAGCTGATGTAATCCTTCTCCGTAGGGGGAAGCAACAGCAACTACTGTATGACGATCGATATCCTGATGGGAAAATGTGCCGACTTCGGCTGCTTGTAATGGGGCCGATAGACTAGAAACGAGTAATGGTGTTACCGCAGAAATAATCGGAAAAGCTGATGCGGAAACCCAAGAAATCAGTTTGGACATAGGTTCTCTGCCTTTCAATATACCTTGTCTATGCTCAGGAAACTCTTTGGAAACCCTTTACCTAGAGGTTGTGGCAAAGAGGCTTCAGTAAATGCACCAACTTGGAAAATTATCCTATCACGTAAAAATAATGAACTATTCTCTCATTGATGTTTTTATTGATAACTTTTTCGACTCGATCGTGAGATTTTAATAATTTTTTCTTGGAGAGAGCTTAAAGAAAAAACTGAATGATGTTAGATGAGCTGAATGATGTTGATTGTGTGAGTGTCATTGAATAGGTTCAAAATATCTACTTTGTATTACCGCCATGTATTACCGCCATTTCGTCAAAGTATTTGCATTGTTTATTTGTATGCAAAAAGTTCTACCTGGAAGAAATTTTGCTAGCAAAATAAAAGCTGTAAGGCTCTTGAGCCTTGCAGCTTTTGTAGAATTATTGGGTGGAAACCGAGGAATTCTAAATTTGCATTAGGGGCATCATTGAGGATGCCCACTCGGTGTAATCATTCAGTGCAATCATCAAGCTTCGTTATAGGCATCCATTGGTAAACAGGAGCAGACGAGATTCCGATCGCCGTAGGCATTGTCAATCCGATTCACTGCCGGGTAGAACTTATTCTCCCGCGTCCAGTCCGTGGGGAAGATTGCCTGTTGCCGGGAATAGGGACGATTCCAGGCATCATCGATTAAATCCATCACAGTATGGGGCGCATTCTTCAGCACGTTGTTCTGGGCATCGACGTGACCGTTTTCAATGGCGCGAATTTCTTCCCGGATTGCAATCATCGCATCACAGAACCGATCTAACTCCTCCAGCGATTCACTTTCCGTTGGCTCCACCATGATGGTGCCTGCGACCGGCCAGGAAACGGTTGGCGGATGGAATCCGTAGTCAATCAGCCGTTTAGCGACATCATCGACTTCGATGCCTGCGGACTTCTTGAACTGGCGCAAATCGATAATGCACTCGTGGGCCACGAGCCCCGATAGACCTTTATACAGCACGTCATAATGCCCTTCCAGACGCTTGGCGATGTAATTCGCATTCAGAATGGCGATTTTTGTGGCTTCCGTGAGTCCCGTGCCGCCCATCATGGCAATGTACATCCAGGAAATCGGCAGAATGCTGGAACTGCCCCAGGGAGCCGCAGATACCGCCCCGATCGCTTGGTCTTGCCCGACTGGAATGACCGTGTGTCCCGGCAAAAAGGGAGCCAAATGCGCGGCCACCCCGATCGGCCCCATGCCAGGGCCACCGCCGCCGTGGGGAATGCAGAAGGTTTTGTGCAGGTTTAAGTGGCAGACATCCGCGCCAAAATCTCCGGGACGGCACAGTCCGACCTGCGCGTTCATGTTGGCCCCATCCATGTAAACCTGGCCGCCGTTGGCATGGATGATGGCGCAAATTTCCTGAATGCCCGACTCAAACACGCCATGGGTAGACGGATAGGTGACCATCAGGGCTGATAACGTTTCCCGATACTGCTCTGCCTTGGCCCGTAAATCCACAATATCAATATTGCCATCCCCATCGCAATTCACTGGAACCACTTTCATCCCAGCCATCACGGCACTGGCGGGATTGGTGCCATGGGCGGAGGTGGGAATTAAACAAATGGTGCGATCGCGATCGTCACGACTTTCGTGATAGGCCCGAATCACTAGCAATCCGGCGTATTCCCCTTGGGAGCCGGCATTGGGTTGGAGCGAAATCGCGGCAAAGCCCGTGACTTCCGCTAACCACTGTTCCAGCTGGTTAAACAGAATTTGATATCCTTCCGTTTGCTCTACTGGGGCAAAGGGATGGATTTGACCAAACTCGGGCCATGTTACGGGAATCATCTCCGCCGTTGCATTCAGCTTCATCGTGCAGGAGCCTAAGGGAATCATCGCACTGGTTAAGGACAAATCCCGTTTCTGTAAGCGATACATGTACCGCAGTAATTCCGTTTCTGAATGATGGGTGTTGAAAACGGGGTGGGTCAGAAAGGCGGAGGTGCGGGCTAAGGACGGCACGATCGAGGAAACCGCTGGCAAGGTTTCTACCGTTTGTCCAGCAAACACTTCCAGTAAATCTAAAATATCCCGTTCGGATGTGGCTTCATCCAAGGCAATGCCGATCGATCCATCGGCAAACTGTCGCACGTTAATCTTGCGTTCCGCTGCCCGATCGAGAATGGCTTGGGTCAGATCGCCCACTTGCACCCGAATCGTGTCGAAGAAACTTTCGGAAACCAGGGTAAAGCCTTGGCCCTTGAGTCCTTCCATCAAAGTGTTGGCTAAGTTGTGTACCCGCTGGGCGATCGCTTGCAACCCTGCGGCTCCGTGGTACACGGCATACATGCTGGCAATCACTGCCAACAGAACCTGGGCGGTGCAAATGTTGCTGGTGGCTTTATCGCGGCGAATGTGCTGCTCCCGAGTTTGCAGCGACAACCGCAGTGCCCGTTGACCCCGCGCATCCCGCGACACCCCCACCAAGCGCCCTGGAATTTGCCGTTTGTAGGCATCCTTGGTGGCGAAATAGGCGGCGTGGGGGCCACCGTAGCCAAAGGGGACACCGAAGCGTTGGGTATTGCCCACGGCGATGTCTGCCCCAAATTCCCCCGGCGGAGTGAGCAAGGTCAGCGCCAAGATGTCGGCGACGACGGTGACTAAGCCCCCTGCGGCATGGACGCGATCGCAGAAGGTGCGGTAGTCGTAAATGGTGCCGTCGGTGGCGGGATAGGACACCAGTGCGCCAAAGATGGGCGTGCTGTTATCCAAGCTACGATGATCGCCGACGATGACCTCAATGCCCAGGGGGAGGGCACGGGTTTGAATGACATCGATCGTTTGGGGATGGCATGTTTCCGACACAAAAAAGGCTTTGGCTCCAGTTTTGTTGAGTCCGTAGCTCATGGCCATGGCTTCCGCTGCCGCCGTGCCTTCATCCAGCAGCGAGGCATTGGCAATCTCTAGCCCCGTCAGGTCAATCACCAGGGTTTGGAAGTTGAGCAGGGCTTCGAGGCGACCCTGGGAAATTTCCGGTTGGTAGGGCGTGTACTGGGTATACCAGGCTGGATTCTCCAGAATGTTGCGTAGGATGACCGGGGGCGTGATGCAGTTGCTGTAGCCCATGCCAATGAACGATCGATACACTTGGTTTTTGGCAGCGATCGCCTTCAAGTCTGCTAGGGCTTCATATTCCGATCGGGCTTTGCCAATTTGTAGCGATCGCTTCAGACGAATTTCTGTGGGGACTGCTGCATCCATCAACCCATTTAACGAGTCATAGCCAAGCTGTTGCAGCATTTTCTGCACATCCGCTGTCCGGGGTCCCAAATGGCGATCGGCGAAACTATCGGTATAGGCCAGGTTGGAACTTTTGCCCGTGGCCCGGAACCCGCTGTTTCCATGGCCATTGTTAGGGTTATATTCAGCAGAAGCTGATTCAGCCGGGGCTTGCAGGGAAGAAGAAATAGGCTCTGACATGGACTTCATTCTTTGGGTGTAGGGAATTCAGGTCTCTATCCGGTTGTAACAGCGTATAACAAGTCTTTACCGATCGGGAACCTATCGGTATAAAGGGATGGTAATTTTTTGGAATGGGATCCGTAAACCTTCGGAATAATAAAATTACCCTGCCTAAAGTAAATCACCCGGAACGTGGGAAGGCATCTGTAATTAAGTAATTAATTGGAGCGGTAAAGCGATCGGAAATGGCGGGGACGGAGACCTTCGGGATCTAATAAATCTTCTGACTCAGCTAGCAAAAATCCGGCTTGCTCGAAGGTTGCTAACTGCGATCGCGTCAGGGGAAACGGTGGGCCTGTGAGGGGATCAGTGTCCTCGCGGCCTCGGCAGATGACCAACAGTTCCCCACCCGGTGCGACCAACGGCGCGATCGCTTGCATAGCAGCGGTGTGCAGTTCCGGCGGCATTGCCTGGATCGTATAAATTTCCAGCACAAAGTCGAAGCGCTTGGCCCAATCGCTGGGTAGGTCAAACAGATCGGCCACTTGGTAATCAACCGAGGACTCGGGAAAGCGCTCTCGGCACCAAGCGATCGCCGTGGGAGACAGATCAAAAGCGGCTACTTGGAAACCCCGATCGGCCAAGACTTCCGCATCGTCCCCCAAGCCACAGCCGATAACCAAGGCAGACCGTCCAGCCGCAACGGGCGATCGGGTCGTCAACCAATCCTGGAACAACGGGTGGGGTTCACGATTGACCCAGGGAATCGCCTCTGGATTGCCATTGGCCGAAGCATAGAGCGCTTCAAACCAGGCTAGGGGCTGGTCGGTGTCTCGATAGGTTTGGGCTAGACTTTGTACCTGCGATCGCAGCTGTTGACGATCAACATCTTGTTGGTCAAGCTCCTGCCGATCATCCTTGGCCTGACTCATGGGGTGCCCTAGGCTCCTTCTACCATGGCACGGTAGGCATCCGCAGACAGCGCCGATTCCACCGCAGTTACATCACTGACTTCCACCTTGACCAGCCAGCCCTCTACGTAAGGATCCGCTTCTAACTGATCCGGCGCATCCACCATGGCTGCATTGACATCGACCACCGTGCCGCTGACGGGGGATTTGAGATCCTCTACGGCTTTGACGGATTCGATCGTGCCAAATTTCTCGCCTTGGGTGACGCTGCTGCCCGGTTCCGGCAGTTCCAGAAAGACAATATCGCCCAATTGATCGATCGCAAAGGCGGTGATGCCCACGGTGGCGACGGAGCCATCTAACCGGACGTACTCATGGGTGTCGGTGTAGCGCAGATCTTCGGGGTATTCGAATGCCATAGCCAACTCTCGCGATCAAACAGTGGTCTTTCAAAAGTGTACCGCTCGTTGGGGGAATTGGGGAGTGGGGGAGTGGGAGTATGGGGAGTGGGAGGGTAGAAGTGTGGGAGCATGGGGAGTGGAAGGGTAGGAGGGTAGAAGGGTAGGTAGGGTGGGAGCTTCTATCTTCACAGGTTTCTCATCCCCCGGATCTAAGGTGATGACGTGGACTGGGAAGGAGAACATTTAGCGGCGGAGGATATTTAGCGATGGTTGTCTATTTTCTGTTGATGCTTCTTCTTCTTGGTGTTGTCGTTCTAATTACGATCGCGCTGATATTGTTGATGGGCTTACGGTCTCATAATCGTCGCGTTGCCCGAAAAATTTGGCGTCGTTTGCAATCGCCACCGCAATCTACGAAGTTTCATCCTGCGATGGTGGCTGGGTTGCCAATGCCTGTGCAGCGCTACTTTCTCCATGCGATCGCACCGGGAACGCCGATCGCGACTTCAGTGGATCTGAAGATGCAAGGTCGGTTTCGATTTAGTTTGACTCATCCTTGGATATCGATGCAGGCCAAGGAATTATTGTCACGTCGGGGATTTATTTGGCAAGCGACGATCGGGCGGGGATTATCGCAATTTCAGGGCGCTGACTATTACTACGAGCGTCGGGGTCGAATGCAATTTGCCCTCGGGGGATTGCTGCCGATCGTGGATGTGCAAACGGCGGATACGGCGCGATCGGCCATCGGTCGTTTGGCGGTGGAGTTGATGTGGTTGCCGACGGCGCTTTTGCCGCAGCAGGGTGTGGAATGGCGGGCGATCGATGACAACTTTTTGGAAGCGCAATTAACGATCGACGATGAACCCGTCAAACTCACGTTTCAGATTGATGCGGAGGGTAGGTTGCTGGCGGGTTCGGGGCTGCGCTGGGGCGATCAAACCAGCGATCGGCATTGGGATTATTTGCCCATGGGCGGCTACTGTTCTGCCGAATGCACCTTCGCTGGGGTGACGATTCCGACCCAAGTGAGCGTTGGCTGGCACTTCGGTACTGAGCAATTTTTTGAATTTTTCCAAGCGACGATCGACCAGGCTGATTTTTTTACTGCGAAGAGATTGCATGAATTACCAGTAATGCCGGTGAGTTAATGAGCCCTATTGAAGCGATAGACTAGAAACGGGAATGCAGACCATTAAACGCATACAATCAACTAAACCCATACAATTAAATAAACCCATACAATCCGCTCAATAAACCCATACAATCCACACAACCGAGCTAAAAAACGCAACGGAACAAGCCAGTGAAACCCACCAAGTCAACTAAAACTGCAAAATCAGCTAAACAAACTAAAACCGCAAAATCCAGTCCAAAGTCCTCTCCTCCCGATGCGATCGCCGATCGCCCCAGTAACCCAGCCGCGATGTCACCCACCAGTGGGCTGTATACCCTGGATGTTTTTATTCTAGATGGGCCTGTGACGGAGGATTTTGTTGAAGAAAATCCGGAAATTTCCCGAAGGATCGAAATCAAAGGCAATCAAACCCTGGCCGATCTCCACAAAATTCTCTTTAAAGCCTTCGATCGAGAAGAAGATCATTTGTACGAATTTCAGGTGGGTGGTCAAGGCCCCAATGATCCTGCGGCAAAATGTTATGGCGTACCCCAGTCCGCTAGCCGTAGGAAAGCTAAGACACAGTCTGTGCAGGACGTGGCCAGTACCCCGATCGCCAGTTTGGGGTTGTCTGTGGATGATGCCTTTGGCTATTGGTTTGATTTTGGTGATGACTGGTGGCATCAAGTCAATGTGATTTCGATTAGCCAACCGGAACCCAACACCCAGTATCCCAGAATTACCCAGCGGGTTGGGGCCAGCCCTCCCCAATATGCCGATTTTGGTTAATGCGGATTTTGCTTAAAGGCGGGCTAAGGGTGCTTAGAAACTGTAGCCTACGCTGAAATGGACGCCTTCATCTTGAGCGTTATTGCCCTTGCCGCTCCATTGCACCAACGGTCGAGCATAGTCCGCCCGCACGATCATGCGGGGAATAGGTTCCCAAATCAGCCCCAGCCCGATCGAAGCCAGAAAGGTTTCGCCCGTCAGTTTGTTGGGATTGTCCGATCGGCTCCACACTGCGCCCATGTCAAAAAAGGGCACCAGTTGAATCATGGGACTGCCCGCCGCATCCCGTTTCACAACGATGCGATCTTCCAAGGAAAAGCGCACTCCGTTATCCCCCGATCGGGCATTTTGGCGATAGCCTCGCAGGGATTGGCCGCCCCCAATGACAAACTGCTGGGACGGCAGCAAGGTATCTGGCGTCAGTTGCAGATCCAATTGCGCGATCAACAGGTTGCTGGGGCCGATCTGTTGTACCCGTTGGATTTGGCCTAACCAACTGAAAAATTGGCCATCGGGCACTGCACCGGAATTGGTTGTGGCATCGAAAATATTCAAGCCCAGACTGAACTGCGATCGAAAGGCCCAAGCCCCAAAGGGTTCCCGCTTGACAAAATCCTGGCCAAACTTGAGCACCCGTGTTTTGGTCGTGCCATCGGCCTCCGCTCCAATCCCAAAGGGAAAGGGCTGGTTATCAAACAAAAACGTCTGACCATCTTGAAAAGCAAACCCCAGGGAGAGGGCAAATTCCTGGCGAGGGCTGCGGCTCAGCGGTTGACGATAGCTGATTTCATACAGGGCATTGTTACTCCGAATGCCAAAGGCGGAAAAATCGGGATCAATGATTTTGCTACGGCTGGGGGCAATCCGCAGTTGCAAGGTTCCATTCATCGGATTCAGCGGCAGTCGATAGCCGAAGTCAAAGGCATTGGAACCGCCCTGGGTCGATCGATAGTAGGACGCAGTCAGTTCGTCGCCCCAACCCGTCGGATTGCGGTAGCTCAGGACGGCTCCAATGCGATCGGCTCCTACGCTGGGGGGTGACAGGTTATCCGCCCCCACAAAACCATGGAACGCCGGTTCTTCCTTGACCAGCACAGACAAAATACTTTGTCCCAATCCAGTTCCCGGTTTGAGGCTGGCTTCCACATTGGTGAATAGCGGATCAAGCTTGAGCAGACGCAGTTGGTCTTCGAGGGCGTCTTTGTTAAGGGGGGCTGTGGCTCCCAGGCGGATGCGACCTTCGACATAGGCGGGTTTGACGTTTTCCAAGCCGCGAATGTCTACTTTTTCCAGCGATCCTTCAATCACACGGACTTTAACAATGCCATCGGCGATGGTTTGTTCTTCCAACACCGCGCGGGAGGTGATGTAACCCCGATCGAGGTATTTCTGCGTCATTTGATCGACCAGCGATCGCAGTTCCTCAAAGGTCACCGATCGGCCTTCCACGGTTTTGACCAGAGCGTCCCAATCGCGATCGGCAAAAATGGTGCTGCCCTGAATGACAATTTTGCGGACGGGAATGGTAATGGCTGGGGCTGGAGTGCTGGGCGCTGGGCTAGGCGTTGGGGGTGGCAACGTGGGCTGAACGCTGGGTAACGGTTGCGGGGTGGGCAGGGGTTGGTTGAAACGATCTCGATCGGTGCTGGGTTTGGGCAAGGAGGTTTGCGCTCTGACCGCAGAGGTCATCAGCAGACAACCTGCGAGACAACCTGCGAGATAACCCGTGAGACAGCCCGTTGCGAGGAGATATAGCTGGGAAAAGGCAGAGCGCAGAATCATAGGAGAGGATCAGTTGAACAGGGCAATAAGCAGAGAAATTGCTTGAATTTAGCTAAAAAAACTCAGTTTTACAACTAAATCGTGGCGCAATATTCCAAGGCGTAGCTCAGTTTAGGTTAGCCAGCCTTTTAGGTCAGCCAGCCTTAGAATACTCGAATTATGCAGGATTGTATCGGGTCATGATGGGTTCAAAAACAATTGTTGCAGAGATGCTCTAACGGGCAGGTTTGCATAACTCTCAACGGGCTGTAGTTAAATGAATTTCAAGGCCGATTTTCCGAAATGGCCCCCCATCCTGTTGTAGGCTTCCCTGCCCCCGGTCCTTTCTCTCAATTAAATCGATACTGACCTGAGCGGCCTACAGTCCAGCCCCTAGGCAAGCTATTAGGCAAGCTATAGTTCGTCA
Source organism: Alkalinema sp. FACHB-956 (assembly GCF_014697025.1). Classification (NCBI taxonomy): domain Bacteria; kingdom Bacillati; phylum Cyanobacteriota; class Cyanophyceae; order Leptolyngbyales; family Leptolyngbyaceae; genus Alkalinema; species Alkalinema sp. FACHB-956. The sequence continues at coordinate 832,924 of NZ_JACJRC010000001.1, forward strand.
TTCCACCAAGGGTACCTGCCCCCGCCATTTCGTCCTCAATCGTAATTCCGATCTCCCTCGATCGGGTGGTTGGATGTTGCCTTCAAGGGGGAGCTAGGAAAGTGTTTTCATGCTTTGAATCTGTTCGATCTGATGCCCGATCGCGATGTTAGTTTTGGCCTGTGGGTTAGTGGGCAGCCTTGGCATGACTTTGTGCGATTTTTGTGCGATCGCAGAAGCAGTGGTTGGCGTTTAAAAATTGTTTGACCTAGGCGATCTTGAACCTAGGTGATTTCTAAATTCTGGAACGGTTGTTATGAACTACTTTTCGACCTTTATTGCGCTGTTGAAAGACCGTCAAAGTTTTTTGGAAGAAATCCACGATCGGGTGCAACTGGGACATAAAATTACGGCATTAATGCTTTGTAGTTTTCTGTGTTTTGCGGTGTATGGAGCCATTATTGGTTCCTTTCACAGTCCATTACAGTCTCTTTCTTCAGCGATCAAGCTTCCCGCCCTATATCTGATTACCCTAACAGTGTGTTTGCCTGCGCTCTATGTATTCAACGCCTTGTTTGGCTCTCGGAAAACGATCGGCCAGCACTTTACCTATGTGCTGAGTGCTGCATCAGTTATTGCCCTACTGTTGTGTGGTTTTGCACCAGTGACGATGTTTTTTCTGATGACGTTAAGTGTAAAAGATTACTCTTTCTACTTGCTGCTTAACGTCACTATTTTTGCCATCACCGGCATTTTTGGCATTTCCTTTCTCTATCAAGCGATGCGTCCAGTGGTGGATGGAGAAAAGGATGAAAATGTGAAAATTCGGACGAATATCCTAAAATTTTGGTTGGTACTCTATGGCTTTGTTGGCAGTCAATTAGGCTGGACGCTACGCCCCTTCTTTGGCTCGACCAATAGCTTTGAGTTGTTTCGCCCGAAGGAAGGTAATTTTTTAACGGGGGTTTGGACAGCGCTTCTCCATGTACTGGGTGGTGGCTAGTGTCAATAAGAGTGACTCAATAAGAGTGACTGAATTTGCAGGTGAGCCACGCAATTGTCCGATGCAAGCAGTGCGGAGTGCAGGATGGAAAACACGGCTCGATCGTTGATGATGACCTCCCGAGAGTTAGAAAAACTGTGTGGTAAGGAGGTGAATGATCTGTTTGTGGGCGGGATTTGTCGTCCGTCGGTTTTCCGCAATTGGCAAAATTTTCTAGCTTTTGCGGTGCTGGAACTTGCGGTGGCGGGAGTTTTGCTGATTTTTAGCTTGGTGATCAGTCTAGGTGTTTTTCGAGGAGCGCAGGACTTAAGCCAGGGAGCCAACGCGATCGCGTTTATCTGGGTCAGTGGGAGTTTGATGCTATGCGGACTGCTGGCCTGGAATCTCTGGATGGTGCTGGCAAGGAAACCCTTGCGAATGTTAATGCGATTGCTAGATGAAGTCGATCGATATAACGAGTTGGTTAAAACGATCGAGGTCATGGAGCAAATTCAGGCCATCACCCCGTCCCCAGAACGTAGCCACGATCGGACTGTTGTCTTAACAGCAGTGGAGCTAACGCGGGATAGTTTGGTATCTGGGTTGATGATGGAGCGGATTCTGCGGGAAAATCGTGGTCTGCTGGCTCGGCAACAGGATTTGCTGCTGCATTTAGAACATAACGGAGCCAATTTGACGGTGCTGGAATTGCACGATCGCGCCCAGGAATATTCGGATACGGTACGGTCTGCCATTGCGATCGGGCTATGGGTCAAGGCAGAAGTGGAGCAGGCTATGCTGAGCCAGAGAGAGCTGCGATAGTCCTGAATCAACGATTACTCTAGCAAACTAAAGGATCGATCGCAGGGTCTTTCCCAGAAACTCATACTCTGGCAAGGTGTTATAAAGCTGGGCTGAGATTCGAATCAAGCGTTGAGGTGCTGCGGGAAAGGGAATAATGGGTACTTCTAAGTTAAAGTCTTGCCAAAGGTGTTGATACAGTTTTTGCGCATCGCCATCCGGCAGCGGTAACGTTGCCATTGACCCTAGCATTTCATCAGGACAGGGTGTTGCAATCTCTAAAATTTGGCTGAGTGATTGCCTTGCTGTGATGGCTAAATGGTGGTTGTGTTCCATTAAGCCTGTCCAGCCTGTCGGGAGGAGTGAACCTAGATACTCGATCGCCTTGGGTACAGAAAGATAGGCGGTTGGATCGCCGGTTCCCATCCAGTCAAATTCTAAATGGAAGCGCGATCGAGTCGTGCGGGGATCGTTTCTGCCGTGGCTGATGGTGGTGGGATGGATGTGGGGTTGCCGTTCGGCTTGGACGTAGAGAAAAGCGGCTCCTTTGGGTGCACAGAGCCATTTATGGCAATTTCCAGTGTAGTAAGTTGCACCCAGCGATCGTAAATCTAACGGAATCATTCCAGGGGCATGGGCTCCATCAATTAAGCTCTCAATGCCTTGGGAATTCAGCATCGCAATGATTTCAGCAATCGGTAGGATTAAGGCTGTTTGACTGACCACATGATCCAGTAAAACTAAGCGTGTTTGATCAGAGAGTTTGCTACATACAGCCTGGACGATCGTATCTGGTGATGGCACTGGAAATGGAATGTCTGCAATAACGATCGTGGCTCCCGATCGTTCCGCAACGTAATTTAAAGCATTACGACAGGCGTTATATTCCTGGTTGGTGGTCAGTAGTTCGTCGCCCGCTTGTAGGTCAAGCGATCGTAAAACAGCATTAACGCCAGTGGTGGCATTGGGCACAAAGGCTAGATCGGTTGGATCGGCTCCCACAAAGGTTGCCAACACCGATCGGGCTTCATCTAGCCGTGCTTCGATCTCTCGCCCTAGGAAGCGCAGGGGTTGACGTTCGAGTTGCTGACGCAGGTGTTGTTGGTAAGCGAGAACTTCCCGTGGACAGGCCCCAAAGGAACCATGGTTGAGAAAAATAACCTCAGGGTCCAGTGTCCAAGCTTCCCAAAAGGGAGATCGATGCATAGGTGTGTGTGGGCTAGAAAGGGTTATTGCCAATTGTCGCTCATTTCCATGAGTTTCTCTGGGCTAATCAGTCCTTTCCCTCGATGGGCCAAAATGGCTTGGAAGGTTGCAAGACTGTGGCCTTGGGCTTTGGCTGCTTGCAATTGTTCAATGAGTTTGGTCGCTTTTGCTTTGCCAATGTAAGGTTCAAGATTGCGACGGACTTGGAGGTGGGCAGCAGGTTCCGAAATTCGATCGAACGCCTGAAACATCGGTAACGGCACAGGAACTCGATCGTCTAAGGCTTGTAGAACAGTGGCGATCGATCGCTGAAAACTTTCCTGATCTACAACCTTCCGCTCCAGCATTTCTAAGCGTTTTAGAATGTTTTCCACTGGTAGGAATTCGCTGGACGTTCGGGATGAGGTATCAGATGAGTTAACCGTTGTGGAATTGCTAGGGCGCAGAAGTGCAATTTGTTTGAGGGCGATCGCTTCGTTTTTCGCACTGATGATGTAGACCGTAATGCGTCCTGGGAGTTGTTGATCAAATTCAAGCGCTTTCAAATAAGCATGAAACTCTAAATGCCCAGAAATCAACTCGTAGTTTTCAAAGTCGATCGGTTTCACTAAGGGCACACTGAGCAATACCTGAGCTTCGACAATCTGGTGTGCCAAGGCTTCGATTTCCATTGCATGGGCTACTGGATCAAAACGACTTTGATCGGTAATGTGGATACTTTCTAGATCCAGTGTTTGGGTGATTGATTTCATTACTTGGCTCCTACAATCCCGTCATTGTCATGATTTCTTTAGTCAAGGCTTCGAACTCTTCTGCGGAAGCAGAGTGGGGTTTATAGTCAAAAATCGACTGTGGATCGGGAATGTCGAGATCCCCCAGTTCAACTACTCGTTCTAAAGCTGCCGATAGATCGCGCCGCTCATAAATTCGAGTGTTTAACAAAGGAAATTGATACCGCTCCTCAACAAGTTTCTCCATCTTGGGTAAAGTATGCTTGATAAATTTATCAATCGTGCTGACCTTGGAAGCTAAGACACCCAAAACTTCGATCGGTTGACGATTCATCATTTCCCGAAACTCATTGAGTCCTTCCAAAAAGGTTCGCACATTATTCAATCCTTCATTGGCAAACGGACGTAGATCTGAAGGAATCAGCAGATAATCACTCGCTAATAGAGCAATTCTGGCAAAGATGTTTAGTGAGGGCGGAGTGTCAATGATAACAACATCATAGTGATCTCGTACTTCGTTCAGTTTAGACAGTAACCGAGTTTGTGCTTGAGGGGAGTCATTTAACTCAGCCTCTTTCGTCGTTAAGCTGATGTGGCTGGGAATCACGTCAACCGCTGGAAAAGTGAAGGATGACTTCTGAACGACTTCAGGAATCGTAAATTTGTTGCGCTCGATAATGACGTGGTAAATATTACGGTCTTTAATGTTGTCTGCGGATTCGTCTTGGAACTTGACCAATCCGGTGGCAAAAGTTGTGTTGGCTTGGCTATCTAGATCAATGACTAAAACCCGTTTGCCTTTTTTGCACAATCCAGCCGCAAGATTAATCACCGTTGTGGTTTTACCAACGCCACCTTTGTTGTGATAGACCGCAATAACTTTCATGGTTTTTTCCGTGGAACTCGAAGATAAAGACTGGACAAGCGTGGTTGGATGATCCGGGGTCACGATCGCGGGTTCAGGAACAGCATCTTGGTCAGAAATCACCTCGATCGGGCCTTTTCCGACTAACTGCCGTAGTTGGTCGAGATGCATCGGCACCTCTCGACCGGGAACCTGTAACCGGAGTTCTAATTCCTCCGCAACCAGTTCGTAAACCCGCAACATTTTGCCATTGGTCAGTACCCCATAGCGCACACCCAAACTGCTGAGGTAATGCCGGAGTTTCCGTCGATGCCGATCGAGATTTTGGTTAGGATGCTTCGCCTCGAAAATCACCTGAAGTTGATCGGACTTCCCAATGACATTCCCCGCGATCGCTAGAAAATCTAACCGAAAGGCACCAAAGGTAATCTCCTGATGCCAGCTCTCCGGCGGATAGCCCAAGCTGGGCAACAAGTACTGCACAATGAACTTACTTTCGACCTCAGCCTCATTCCGGCATTGCTCAGGATTATAAAATTGCGCTGCTTCATTCACAGACTGACTATCCGTTGAATATCACCAATTCCTGTTATCTAGTAAAACCGCTACCTGAAGTATGACAGAAGTCACCGGATCGATTGATTATTTTGCAAAAAATAACTGCGAGTAAACTATACATCACTCGCAGTTATTAGTTATTTAGTTAAACTCCCCAGGCAAGATTCGAACTTGCGACCAATCGGTTAACAGCCGACCGCTCTACCGCTGAGCTACTGAGGAACGTCTCAGACCTTCTATATATTAACCAGAACTTCTGAATGACGCAACCCCTTTTTCAAAATTTTTTCCAAGAAATCTTCTGACGATGACCAGGATCTCTACGATGGGATGTCCACTAACGTTGGATACGCCCCTACGGTGTCACAGGACAGCCCGTAGAGTGCCATGGCTGAAATCGTCAGATCCGATCCATGGGCTGTTTATTTGCCGTAGCGTAACCGATCTAGCTTAGCCTGAGCCTCTGGATCCAAAGAATTCATCAAAAACCGCCCTGAGGATTTCTGGGCTGGTTTTTGTTTGTGCCGTACATGGCTGATCGTAAATTCCACTTCGTTGGCCAGTTGTTCCGCCGACATCCACTCCGCGCCATAGCCAACCACTGTCAACTGCTGTGCCCGATCGTTGGTTGCAACAATGATCCGTTGATGAAACTTCCGAATATCGTGACGGAAATCGGCGCAGGACTTTTCAATGTAAGTATCCGCCGTTTGTCCGTGATCGGTGTAGTGAATCGACAAAAAGCGAGTGATGATTTCTCGATTGCTGGGGCTGTTGCGATACTGAGCATCAAACACCAGCTGTGTATCGTAGGCATTGTAGGCTGCAAATCCAGCCATCAACTCAGTTAAATGACGACGGGCTTCTTCCAACCCCTGTCGATCGCGAATTTTTTTCAAGTCACGCCAAGCGCCGACTATGTTATAGCCGTCCACCAAAAGAATTGCTTGGGGGGGGGGGCGCTTTGACATTGCACCAAAAAGGTCGTGAAGAACTTGACATTTCTACATAATGCCATCCCTCATCAATTCTGTATACAGATCGCCCCAAGACATTTGTCAAATGATCCAGGCAACTCCAAAAAAAGCTGGAATTATCGAACCTACCATTGTCGATCGACCGTTAATCTCGATGGTTGTTCAATCGACGACTGAACACTCGATCTTCTACTCCGCGAGACTATTCAGCGATCGATGTTTCCAACTCCAGCAAGCGCTGCCGTAAGCGGGCTGGATCGCCCTGGTCAATCATGTGGCCTTGATGCAGCAAAAAAGCCCCATCGCAATAATTCAACTCATTCAAACGATGGGTGACCCAGAGTGCTGTAATGCCGCGCTCTCGTACCAGTCGTTGCACCTGGGCGACCAACTCTAGCTGACTATCCGGATCTAGCAGAGCGGTGGGTTCATCGAGCAGCAAAACATTACAGTGGCGCGCAATGGCTCCCGCGATCGCCACCCGTTGCTTCTGTCCACCACTCAAGGCATAGATGGGTCGCCGCTGAAATTCCAATAGATTAACGGCTGCCAAAGCTTCGGCCACGCGCTGGCGCACCTCGCTAGTGGATAGTTTTTCTTCGACCAAACCGAACGCGACATCGGCTCCCACCGTAGGCATCACCAATTGATGGTCAGGATTTTGAAAGACAAACCCGACGGGTGGGTCTAACTGGATGCCACCGGCTTGTTTGGGTAATAAACCTGCCAACAGCCTCAGGAGCGTGGATTTTCCACAACCATTCCCTCCCAACAGCATCCAAAATTCCCCATGGGGAACTTCCAAGGAGCAGTTGTTCAAGACCGTTTGGTCATTGCTCCACTGGAAGTTTAAGTTCTGGACTGAAATTGCAGATGTCATCTAGGACTCAGCCACCGCAAAGAATCCTGGTGTGCGACCAGACGTGCCGCCACTCGTTTTTTCGTAAACCTGCACCGCACAGATTGCGCTATTGAAAACGGCTACTTTCTTACCCACTTGATGGTCGCAGGTTAGCTCCAGTAATTCGATCGAGCTAGACTTCATTGCGCTGATCACTCGTTGATAATCGCCCTCCGCATCGGCCTTTTCTTTCTTTTGCACTGTTAAGGTGACGGGTGTTTCCTTGAGCGTCAGTTCCAAAATAAACATGCATCGTCCTCTGATGTCCGGCTTCTAGTATGACAAATTCTTAGGACTCACGGGCTAAAAGCTTGACTCTCAGTCCAGGAAAGTCAGCAAAATTTTCTGAAAATTGTAAAAGCAAGGATCCAAATCCCTGGAAGGATGGCTAAAACAAGGATCCAGAGGGTTTAAGTACCGTTTAAACACCCTGACAAGTTCAAACACCCTGGCAATGTAACAAAATATAAAAAAAACTCTCAGAATTCTCAGTCAACCCCTAGCAGTTTCTGAAAAGCTTCTCCTATAATTCAGGTAAAGAAACGTAAACTTTTGGCTGGAGGGTTTTAACTTTAACCAGGTTTCCACCCTGTCACTGGTTCAAAAGCTTGCTGGAACTCATCCAATTTCTTTGGAGAACACCCGTATGACTATCGCAATGGGGCGTCCTTCAGCGCAGCGCGGTATCTTTGATGCCGTGGACGACTGGCTGAAGCGCGATCGTTTTGTCTTCGTGGGCTGGTCAGGTCTGCTGTTGTTTCCCTGTGCCTTTCTGGCACTGGGTGGCTGGATGACCGGTACCACCTTTGTCTCGTCCTGGTACACCCATGGACTGGCCTCTTCCTACCTGGAAG